>JBFLXL010000015.1 GCA_040757205.1 Bacillota bacterium | reverse complement strand
CTGATTCCGGACACCAGGATATATTATCCACAACCAGCGTCGCTACGCTCCGACCCCTGTCCGGAAACTCCGGAACGGGTGGCCGGAAAAAATCGGAACAGGCGGCCGATTTCACCGGAATCCGCAGTCGGTCCTAGAAGCTTGATCTTGGCTTGAAATACGCGAAAAGCAGGCTTCAGTCTAACCGCCTGTCGGTACCAGAAAATGAATTATCCACAAGGTATTTCCTAAAGGGGTATTGAATGTGTATACATCAGTGAGCCGAGCAATGGCGCATAAGTGTAGGTTAGCCTCTTTGGGACTGCGGTTGTGGGGTCCAGTGTCTACCATGTTTCACCAAAATGTTTTCCGGCGCGTAGAATAACCATAGGGTAGCAGGCTTTTTGTAAGGGGTCTTTTTCTGGGGAGTCCCTCACGACGATCTATCGTCGCCACCGGGGACGAGAATATCATTAAGATTCTATTTTCGAGGGAGGGGGCGAAGGCGTTGGTGGCGCCTGTGGAATTGCTTGCAGAGTCAAGGGGTGATCCAATACCGTTTAGAATTAGTGCGACACCGGTGGTATTGGCCTATTTCGCTGAAAAGGAGAAGGGCTCTCAATCATCCGGGACAAATAGGCATGGTAAAAGGACGTGCCCACATTGCTCCGGACCGAGCGGACCAGGTTGCTGGACTGGACACCTCGTTTCTTTTCAATCGCGGCTTCGAAACGGAAACAAACCACGCGTTTTGAGATTTCCGAGTCCAAAGCGTCGAGGTCCTTGTTTGCTGAAAACACGATCACCGAATGCTGCTTGGCGGTGAAGGCGTCGTTCTTAATCAATTCCACAGCCGCACGGCCTGATGCCCGCCGAAAGCCGCTACGGATAGATTCGCCGAGCCGACAATAACCCGTGTTCTCCCGTCGTCGCTTTCAGCACTAAGGACTTATTCTACCTGCCCCAAGATCCAACCTTCAGTCATTCGGACCTTATCCGGTGGGAATCCCTCAGACCGTACGCCCAATATCACATTGAGCATCCCGAATAGGCCGACCAGAGCATCAAACAGGTCGTCGCCTCCGTTCGCCGGTCCGAAACCATCCCGCATCATTAGCTCAAGCTTGGGGTCCAATCTCAGACCGTGCTGCGCCGCCCAGCTCAGTAGCGCGGGAGCCGCTCCGGCCCGCTCGGCCTGCAGACCTTTGCTTATAAGCTGGATGCCAAAGTGCGTGTAGAACTCCGCGGGGTAGGTTTCAGCGACCACTACCCGGCCGGGACGGATTAACTCCGTCAATGCTCCGTCGAACGGCCAGACCGCCAAGTCCAGTTCACCCGAGCGCAGGGCCGGCCCCAACACGTCACGCCAGCCGCTGGTCGCGGCGCGGCCCACCTGCTTCGCACCGAGGGTCCAGAACAGAGGACTTGCAGCAGGCCGCCCAGGCCGCGCCCGCTCACACTCTCTGAGTAGTTGATATATATTGTCCACACATAAACCGTCGGTCAGATGCTTTTGTTTGGCGTTCCCTGGACGGTAGGGATAGAAAGGACGCCCAAATCTAATTTCCCAGGGATGTTCCGCCAGCCGATAGAAATCTGCCCACTCATTCGCCCCCAATTGAGGCAGCACATGCACGAAGTTGTAGATACAGCAATTAGCGGCGTAAGCACACGGAACGCCGATTGGGAAATCAAACCCCGCCACCACGGCTCCGCCGCCGGCTTGCCTCGACAGTGTTTCAAGGAACGAATGCAATTCTCCCACCGGTTCAGGCGCAACTGCGAAATAGCTGCCGTCTCTGCCGAGCATTGCTCGGGCCATCCACCTCTTGGCCGGACTCGAACCCCAGTCTGCGTGTACAACTAGCCGTGGTCTGTGCAACACCTGGCCATCCTCCTACTCTGGGCCGTCAGATTGTCTTACCATTTTCGGCAAGTCATGCCATATTCCTGCATTGCGGCTTTTGCGGTTCTCAACCCTAACTAACAGTGAAGTTTTGGCGATAGCCGTGGCGAAGGTGGTGCGCGGGGAAGGAATCAGTGCCAAGAGGCATGCGACGCGTGCGACGTACGGGTTGATAATCAAGAGCCTCTATGGTATAATCTTACATAACGGCGCGACAGTGCGGTTTTGGGGTATACTTGCTTAAAGACCTTGCCCGCAGGGGTAGTCGAAATGGGTGTCTCAGAGGATGAACTGGATCGAATCGTGACCGGGGCTTCTTGTTGAGGAAGCACCAGAAGTATGAGGTCATGGCAGTGTGAGGGTGACTCGAGACGTAAGCGGAGATTAAAGTAACGAAATCAGGGAGGAATGGTGCAATGATATTTACAGCTATTATCGAACGTGAAGGTGACGGGTATGTGGCCTTGTGCCCGGAGCTTGATATCGTGAGCCAGGGGGACACAGTGGAACAAGCGCGGATTAATCTGCGGGAAGCGGTGGAGCTGTTCTTCGAAACGGCGTATCCCGAAGAGGTAGGGTCCCGCCTGCGTGGTGAGGTTTTTGTAACTCAGATTGAGGTGGCGCGTGGGTAAGCTGCGCGTGCTTAGCGGCAAAGAGGTGTGTGCGATTCTATCTGCACACGGTTTCATTGAAGTGCGGCGGCGAGGCAGCCATATTGTTATGCAAAAGAAACGTCTCCAGAGTTCTATAACCGTTCCGGTTCCAGACCACGATGAACTCCGCATTGGGACGCTTCAATCCATTATCAGGCAGTCAGGATTGTCTCGAGGCGTGTTCGAATCGTAAGGGCTTTGCCCTTGGGTTGTATCCAGGTTACCTCGAAGCAAACCTACTTTGAAGAAGAAAGGACCGGGTCAGGTCTTCACTTCTCTTTCCGGGGCGCGGCCGCCCGGCGGAGCATCTCCCGCCGCGCGAATCCGGGCCGGACACCCGCCAGCCGGCACAGCACCTTGAAAAGCGGCGTGTCCAGGAAGAACCGGGCGGAGAGGTACGTGCCCCGCCGGCCGCCCCCCGCTCCCCGGCAAAGATCCTGGTAAGTCTTGCGCAGCACCGCTCTGGCCAGTTCCTGGTATCCGTTCAACCCCGCCACTCCCGTGGAATGCGGCCCGGCCGACCGCCGTTTTCGAGCGGTTTGCGCAGCACCGGCCGCGGTGAAAGGGGGTCCGCGCCTGACCGGTATTGGCGTACTCCGGCCCGTTCGGCCGGCGGCGGCCCGCTCCTAGCCACAGAATACACCATGGTCCGGAAACGCCCAAAGGCAGGAAATCCCTGCCCATGTAAAATAGGTTCCCCCGGCGCGTGCTAGGGACGGGTATCTGTAAATATCAGTGGGCGGTGAAGTTTTGCCTGTGGGAAAAGACTGCAGCGCAGGAGAGAAATTTTTTCCAATTAAGCAGGGTTTTCCGTTTACGGGGTCGAATTGAATCCCAATAAAACGCCAAAATTTGCATGAATCAGGACGAATGTCAATGCGCGTAAACGGCAAAACCCCGAACCAAGTTCCCCGGCTCGCGGTGGCCTTGGGCGACGCGGGCCTGGTGCTGGCTGCCTTGTATCTGGCTTTTTTGCTGCGTTTCGGCGGGGAGTTGCCGCCGGCCAATTTTGCGGCTTTCCTGGGCTTGGCGCCCTGGGTGGCCGGGGGAGCGGCGGTGGTATTTGCCGGTCTGGGTCTTTATGACCGCCGCCGGGATGGTTTTTTGTCCACTTTGCGGACTTTGTCGGCCGGGGTGGTGCTGATCGGTCTGGTCACGGCGGCGGCCAGCTTTTGGTTTCGGGAGCCGGCTTTTCCCCGGAGCATCATTCTGATCGGCGGCGCCGTGCAACTGGTGCTTTTGGTCGGCTGGCACCGGCTGGTTTGGTGGCTGGACGGCAGATTGCACGGGCAAAGGCGGCTTCTAGTGCTGGGTGAGGCGGGCGAGACCGCAAGCTTTATGGATAAATTGCTCGACTTGCCCGGGGACCCTTTTTGCGTGGCCGAGGTGGTTCGGCCCGAGGGGGCCGGGAGGCTGGCGGCCCGCTTGGAAGGCGTGGACGGTTTGGTGGTCATGCCTTCGGTCCCCCCGAAGGCCAGGCGGGCGGCGGTGACGGCCGCCCTGGAGAAGAGACGGGACGTTTACCTGGTGCCCGACAGTTTCGAGATCCTGTTGAGTAGTGCCCGGATGAGCCGGATCGACGACCTGCCGGTTTTGCAGCTGGAGGGGGCCGGTTTTTCCTGGTTTCAATTGGCGGCCAAGCGGGCGCTGGATTTGGTGCTGGCGTTGGCGGGCTTGGTTGCCGGTCTGCCGGTACTGGTCGGCCTTGCCATTTTGATCCCGGCCACTTCAAAGGGGTCCCCTTTTTACGTGCAGGAGCGGGTCGGGCAAAACGGGCGGGTTTTTCGCCTGTACAAGCTCCGTACCATGGTGACCGGCGCCGAGGAGGGGACCGGACCGGTCCTGGCTGCCACGGATGACGCGCGCATTACACCGGTGGGCCGTTGGCTGCGGGCCACCCGTTTGGATGAGTTGCCGCAGGTCTTTAACGTGCTGAAGGGAGAGATGAGCACCGTGGGGCCGCGGCCGGAGCGGCCGGAATTTGTGGAACGGTTCAGGGCGGAAAGCCCGGCCTACCACTACCGGCACCTGGTGAAGCCGGGGCTGACCGGCCTGGCCCAGGTGCAAGGGCGTTACAGCACCTCGGCGGAGGACAAGCTGCGGTTTGACCTCTACTACATCAGGAACTACTCGCTGTTGCTCGATCTGCAGATTCTGCTGCAGACCATCCCCATAGTGTTCACCCCTGCGGCGGCGCGCGGGCAAAGCGGCGTGCCGGAACCGAACACCGGCGCCTTCCTGACCAATTGCCCCGCGAAATACGGGCAGCAACAGCTTTTGGACAAGCGGGGACAGGGGTGACGGCCGGGGCCTGCCGCAAGATATAGAGGATTTTAGAAACTGTTGTCGAACCAGGAGTCGAACCAGGAAATGTATGCCGGTTATGAGCGAGGATGAAGGCATTGGCTTTGAATAGGGCGAGCTTACCGGGCAAGACTCCGCCCATCCTCCATCTCAATCTGCGGCCTTTCTTCGTGATCGGTTTGTGGACGATCCTGTTTTCCGCGCCGTTCTTGCGCGGCCTGTTCTTTCCCCCGGAATTGTTGACGGCCCATATCCTGGTGGGCGTGGTGTTCGCCCTGTGTGTTTATGACCAGGTGCTGCGCCGGGAGGCGGATTTCCGGTTTTCCGGCCTGGAATGGGCGCTCGTAGCCCTGGCGGCGGCTTATCTATTGTCCCTGGTGACGGCGGTGCATATCCGGCCGGCGGTGGGCGAGGTCTTGAAAGTTGTCAGTTACCTGATGATCTTCTGGATCGCCTTCCGGGCGGTACGTGCGGAGCGCGACCTGGACCGGGTGCTCCTGGTGACCTACGTCGGCGCCCTGGGGGTGGCGCTCGTCGGCATTGCGGCGACCACCGGCCTGTTTGAGTTCCCCGGGGCGGTGGTGCACGGGCGCATCGCTTCCACGTTGCAGTATCCGAACACACTGGGCATCTTCCTGGCCATGCTGAGCGTGGTGGGCGTGGCTTTGAGCGTAAAGACGGACCGGCTGTGGCCGAAGCTTTTCTTCGCGGTGGGCGGCACCATCCTGGTGACGGTGATTCTGGGAACCCAGTCCCGGGGCAGTTGGGTGGTGTACCCCTTCATTTTGGGCGGTTTCGCGGCCTTGCTGCCGGAGGCCTACCGCTGGCGGGCGGCCTACCACACGCTGATCCAGGTGAGTTGCGGACTGCTGGCGGCGAGAGGCTTTTTCGACGCCCTGAAAGGCGGGGCGCCGGAGGCGGCGCTCTGGCACCTGGGTGCGGGCGCGGCGGCGGCGTGCGTGTTGCAGGCCGGCTACCACGGGCTGGGGGCCTGGCTGAACCGGGAGGCGGTGGCCGATGCCACCCGGCGGCTGGTGGCCTGGGGCGGGGTGGGTTACTGCGGTCTGGTGCTGGCCCTGTACCTGATGTATGCGGCCGCGGCCATGCCGCTGGCGGGCGGACGGGCGCTGCTGGCCGAGGACGTGTTTGTGCGGGCGGGACAGATCTCGGGCGCGGAGTTGAGCTTTACCGAGCGGATGACCATGAACCGCGACGCGCTGCGCATTGTGGGCGACTACCCGCTGACCGGGGCGGGCGGCGGGGGCTGGAACGCGCTGTACCACCAGTACCAGTCCTACCCGTACTGGACGACTGAAGCGCACAATCACCTCTTCCAGACCTGGGTGGAGGCGGGGACGGCGGGGTTCGTGGCCGTCCTGGCCCTGTGGGGTTTTTTCATCCATTGGCTGGTGCGCCTGTGGCGTTACGGGGCGCGGAACGGGATGTGGGTGTCGGCCTGGGCGGCGGCGGTGGCGGCGCTGGGCTTGGGGTTCCACAGCTTCTTCGACTTCAACCTGTCCATGGCGGCCATGGGTCTTTTGCTCTTTGCGTATCTGGGCCTGGTGCGCGCGGGGGCGGGGTTGGCCGTCGGTGCCAGGGGGACAGTCCCCCTGGGGGCCAAAGGGGACTGTCCCCCTTGGGACTCGGGGCGCGGGGGGAAGAAGGAGAAAGATCCGGAGGCCGCGCCGGGGGTTTCCGCCCGGCGGCTGGCAGTGACGGCGCTGGCCGGCACGTTGGCGGCGGCGGCGCTGGTGGTGCCGGCGTCCAGCCTTTACGCGGCGGGGCGGCTGGGGGCGGAGGGGGCTTTAGCCATGTGGCGCCAGGACCTGGATACGGCGGCGGCGCTGCTGCAGGAGGCGGCCCGGCGGGATCCGTTTACGGCCACCTATCCCGGCGACCTGGCCCAGATTTACGCGGTGCAGGCCCTGGCCGAGGACGACGCGGCGAAGCGGTACCGGGCGATCGGGTACGCGCGGCGGGCGGCGGCGTGCGAGCCGTACGGGATCAAGATCCGGAGTTCCAATCTGAACGTGTACCACATGCTGCGGGAGCCGAGACTGGTGGTCCTGGAGGCGGAGGCCCTGCCGCCGACCAACCCGCTGCACCTGCCCAATTACGAGATTTTGGGCCGGGCCTACATCGGGGCGGTGCATTACAGCATCGAGCGGGAGGAATGGGCGGCGGCCCGGGATTACGCGCAAAAAGCGCTGGACCTGCCCGGGCGGGTGGAGCGGCAGGCCGCGTTTTTGGACCGGCGGTTTGTAACCCGGTGGCGGGCGGCGGCGGAACAAAGCGCGGCTTTGAAGCTGGTGACCGGGCAGGCCCACTTTTTGCTGGGCGAGTACGGTCCGGCCGAGGAGCGTTTGCGGGCCGCGGCGGCCGATAAAAACCTGAACCGGGAAAGTGAAATCTGGCGGGCGGCGGCTTTGAGCCGGATGGGCGAAGAGGCGCCGGCGGAAGAGATATTGACCCGGCTCCGGGCGGAGGAGGAAAGGGGACAGAGCGGGGGAGGGGACAGTCCCCCTGGGGAAGGCCCTGGGGAAGGGGACAGTCCCCCTGGGGAAGGGGACAGTCCCCCTGGGGAAGGGGACAGTCCCCCTGGGGAAGGGGACAGTCCCCCAGGGGTCCAAAGGGGACAGCTCCCCTTGGGACAGTCCCCTTGGGGGAGTGTCTCCCAGGGGTTTAAGGAAGTTTTGGCCCTGCCCGTACTTCACAGGGAGGTTCGACCGTGAACGAGCAGCAAAAGAATGAGCAGCAAAGACCGGTCTTCACCGAGGACGTCATCGACCTGCGGGCCTATTTCAAGGTCCTGCACAAGTGGCGCTGGGTGATCGCGCTGGGGACTTTTCTGGCCGTGCTGACCAGCGGCATCTTGAGTTTCTTTATTCTGCAGCCGGTGTACGAGGCCAAGACGCTCTTGATGGTCGCCCAGGCGGGGGACGACCGGCAGCGGGCGGTGGAACAGGGCGGCCTGGAGGGCGTGGTGGGGACGCTCGCCCGCATGCCGGTGATGACCATGCAAACCTATCTGGGGCAGATCCAGAGCGAGGCCCTGATGGGGCGGGTGATCGAGAAGCTGGACCTGGACCGGGCGCTGTACGAGCCCAGGCACTTGCTGGGAATGGTGGAAGCCGGGGTGATCAAGGACGCCAACCTGATCGAGGTGCGGGTGCGGCACACCGACCCGGTGCTGGCGCGGGATATCGCGAACGCGATGAACGCGGAGTATCTTTCGATGTTGTCCGACAAGAACGAGGAGCAGATGGCCCGGTCGGTGGACTTCCTGGAGCGCCAGCGGGACGAGGCCCTGGCGCGGTTGGACGAGGCGCAGGAAAAGCTAAAAGGGCTCGAAGCGCAGCCGCGGAGCGTGGCCGTGTTGGATTCGGAATTCAGTCAGAAGTCGGAGGATCTGGCCCGGTACAAGTCACGGCTGAACGTGGCCGTGATCGAACAGCGGCAGGCCGGCGCCGGGGTGGCCCGGATGCAGGAGGAATTGAACGCCACGCCGCAGACCGTCAGCGTGGAACGGACCACCGACCAAGGGGTGGTGACCGCCCGGGAGCCCAACCCGGTCTACGCGGCCCTGTCCGAGCGTTTGAGCGAGCGCAAAGCCGCCCAGGCGGAGAAGGAAGCCGAGATGGAAGCGCTCGCCCAGTTGATTGCTGGCCTGGAGGGGGAGACCGGCGCGCTGTCGGCCGAACTGACGGTCAAGCGGGCCGCCCTGGACCGGCTGCGGGACGAGGTGAACCGTCTGGAGGCCACGGCGAACCTGCTGGCGGAGAAGGTGACGGAAACCCAGATTGCGCGTTCCATCGACCTGGGCCGGACCTCGGTGGTGGTGGTGTCGCCGGCGAACACGCCGACGGCGCCGGTGAAGCCGAACAAGAAATTGAACATGATGCTGGCGTTGGTGCTGGGGGTGATGGTGTTCGTGGGACTGGCCTTCGTGCTGGAGCACCTGGACTACACGATCAAGACGCCGGAGGACGTGGAGCGGCACCTGGAACTGCCGGTGCTGGGCGTGGTGCCGAAGATGGACGCGCGGTCGGCGCGGCGGGGCGCCTACTGAAAAAGGAAGTCGGAAGTCGGAGGTCGGAGGTCGGAGGAAAATGGGGACTGTCCCCCTCTCCCTCCGGGGACTGTCCCCATTTCCCCCTAGGGCCCAATGGGACTGTCTCCCTTAATAGAGGACACAACAGAGGACTAGTATACGGAGGACTAACAATAGATGAACGAGTTCAGCAGCAACGGCGCCTATATCGACCTGGTCGCCCACCGGCACCCCAAGGCGGCGGCGGCGGAAGCCTACCGCACCCTGCGGACCAACCTGGGGTTCGCGGCGCCCGACCGGGCGGCCAAGGTGATTCTGATCACCAGCGCCGGCCCGGAGGAAGGAAAGACGACCACGGCCGGCAACCTGGCGGTGGTGCTGGCCCAGGCGGGGCACGGGGTGTGCCTGCTGGATGCCGACTTGCGCAAGCCCAGGTTGCACAAGGTGTTCGGGGTGGAAAACGAGGTTGGTTTGACCAATGTGCTGTCCCAGAACTTGGCCCTGGAAAAGGCCGTCGTGCAGAGCGCGGCCGGCGGGGTGGCGTTGCTGCCCAGCGGGCCCATTCCGCCCAACCCGGCGGAGTTGTTGGGTTCGGGCCGGATGAAGGAGGTGCTGGGCCGGCTTGCGGAGCGGTACGACTTTGTGCTGGTCGATTCGCCTCCGGTGTTGGCGGTGACCGACGCGAGCCTGCTGGCCGCCCGGGTGGACGGCGTGCTGCTGGTGATCAGGGCGGCCGACACCCGGGTGGAACCGGCCCAGGAGGCGAAGGCCCGGCTGGAGAAGACGGGCGGGCGGATCCTGGGTGTGACGCTGAACAAAGTGCGGCTGTCCGCCAAGGACTACAGTTACTACTATTACTATCACCACCGGCCGGGCAAGGAGGACCAGGTCCGCCTTTAAGAGCAAGAGACTCCAAAACCACGCCGTTCATCCCGGCTTCTTCCATTTGCGCACCCCCGCCGACGAGTAGTTTGACGGCTACTGCTTGTCAAACATCTCTTCCAAAAGAAACCGTGCCCGCGCTGGGATCGGCCGTTCCGGGTACACACTCTCAACCAGAGCCAGCACCTCTTCGAGCGTTTCTATTCCCAGGAAACCCACCAGGTGCCGTATGTCGCTCTCGTCTTCCAACCTCGCCGCCAAACACTTCATGGCCAACATGTACCGTGGGGAGGCGGCCATTACTCGCAGGCCGGGAACCTCCAAAACCGGGATGCGCTCGATGTCCTCACCGGCGAGAAATCCTTTGACCGCATCATTCAGCCACGTTTCGGGGAGGCCGAAGTCCTCGGCCATCGCTCGTGAAGCGCGGTAGACCTCGTTTTTGGGGATGAAGACAGCGTCGACGTCCCGGGTCACGCGTACGGCATCGTAAGCGAGGGCCATCGCCGCACCACCGACAAGATACATCTCCCCTTGAATTCCTTGCCGGGCCAGCCTTTTGCCCAACTCGGCCAAGACCTTGATTATCTCGTCCCTGGTCAACCCCACTGCTCCTTTCCTAAAACCGCATGAAAGCGGTCTCGTCCACAAAGATGCCACGACGCCGGAAAGCGGCCGGGCTTTGCACCAGGGCCATGGCGTGCAGGCTCCTAAACTCCGTTGGGAACCAGAACTGATCAAGAAACCGTTCCGGTTTGCCGGCCCACCCAGGAACCGGCAGGCCGTTCGTCACCACCAAGTGCTCGGCAAGTGCGGCCAGGTAAGCGTCGAACCTCCGGTCTCCGGTCTTCCGGGGTTCCTGGCGCAGCATCTCCTTCCTGGTCTCGCGGTCGGCAGCGTACCAATCGTCCAGGAAGTCGCCGATGCCTACCCAGAAGTCGCGCAAATCGCCGTGACCGATTTCTTGGATGCGCCGTGCGGTTTCAGCAAGCGTGAACGGTTGATACTTAGCCAATTCTACACCACCACCTTTTAGTTTACAGCAACTGGGAAGGCGTTACAATTACCATTTGCGCGGGCGGAAAGCGGGGACTCCTCCGGCGGGCTAGTTCCGGCCGGGAATCACCCTGCGCGCCATTTCGACCACGAAGTTGGCGTCCCGGATGGCCCTGGCGGAATCCAGTTCGGTGTACTCCTCGGTGGGAATGAAGTCGATGTCTCCGTAGAAGGAGAACTCCCGCTCTTTGCGCAGCCATTTGGAGATCCGGGCCAGGTCGTGCGCCGCGGCGGCCACTTCGGGCGGCAGACGGTCCTGGAATTCGAGGAGGAGGCCGCCCACGTCGTGGAGCTTGGGTGGCTCGATGCCGATCTGCCGGAGCACGCCCTTCAGAGCCAGTTCCACCAGTTCCTGCGCTTCGCGCACCACGTCGGAGAATGCCTCCTCGCGGGCCAACAGGTCCAGGACTTTGAGCCTTTTTATGGCTTTGAGCAGGTAGCTCTGGGCCAAGGTGGTGTTGGTCATATTTCGAAAGTCTCCCCGATCCGGTAGTCTTTTTTAAGCACCCAGTACCAGGCGTTTCCCAGCTGCACGCGCCGCGCACCGAGCCTGGCGAGCCGCTTGCGGAACCGCTCCAGAAAACCGGCGAAAAAGCCGTTGCGGTCGAAGAGGATCCAGGCGTCTTCAAGCATGTCCAGGAACAGCAGGCTGCCTTGGTTGACTTCGTCCCTGGTCTTGATCACCGGCGCCAGGGTGGTGCGCACGCCCAGTTTGGCGGCTGCCTCCAGGTGGGGGGCCAGGATGTTCTCGACGGCTTCGAACTCGGCCACCCGTGGCATCCGGCCCCTAGGGAGGTCGTCGGCGACGATCAGGAGGTCGATGTCCGATTCCGGGCGTGGGGTGTCCCGGCCCACTGAACCGAAGACGGCCACGGTCACCAGCCGCCGCCCGTACACCTCTTTGGCGGCGGCTTTTGTTTCGGAGAGCAGTTGGTCAAAGACCGCCCTTGTGTTCACGGTTTCACCCCCGGTTCACTCTTCATCTATACTATCAGGGGCGGGGAGTGGATTTTCAAGGGTCCTTAGATTTCAGGGTCCTTAGGCTTCAGGATTCTTAGGCTTCAGGATTCTTAGGCTTCAGCCAGCTGACGATGCGGGGGGCCTCCCTTTTGCCCCGGGAGGGTACGGTCTGCGGGTAGCCCAGGATGACCGGGGCGACCGCCTGGTACGCCGGCGGCACGGAGAGCTTCTCCTTCACGGCGGGCGTGTCGCAGGTGGCGGTCGCGAAGCCGATCCAGCAACTGCCCAGGCCGCGGTCCCAGGCGGCGAGCATCAGGTTCAAGGCGGCCAGGCTGCAGTCGTACCTGTAGGTCAGCGCCTGCGTGTCGCCGTAGATCAGCACCAGGGTGGGCGCGTTGTAAAAGAGATTGAAGTCCGGGTTGGTCATGATCCGGCGGTAGCGTTCCAGCTTGGGATGGTCCTTGAGCCCCGTGAGCATGAAGGCCTTGGCTTGATCGGACAGCCGGCGCATGTATGCCTTGTCCTGCACTACGGCGAACACCCAGGGCTGGCCGTTCATCCCGCTCGGCGCCCAGACGGCCAAATCCAGCAGGTCCAGGAGCGTCTGGTCCGGAATCTGTTCTTCAGTGTACCTCCTGATGCTGCGGCGGGTCCGGAGCGCGGCCGCCAACTCCATGCGCGGTGCCTCCCGGGAAAAGTAATGAGGACATTATACCGAAATCGAGCGTGGGCGGCAATGCCTGCAGCAAGCAGGATTTGTCGATTGGTGGTCGAAGTGAATGTGGGCCGGCTAGCTTTCCCGGGGGGACATGGCCAGGTTTGGTTTGACGCGGCGCACGCCTCCCAGGGGTTTGTCCACGTCCCCGATGAACCGGGGGATGACGTGAAAGTGCAGGTGCCAGACGGTCTGCCCGGCGCACTCGCCGATGTTGACCCCGACGTTGTACCCGTCCGGGCGGTGCTTTGCGTCGAGGAGCGCTTTCACTTCCTGGATCAGGCGGTAGGCGGAGAGGATCTCCTCCTCGGTCGCCTCGAACAGGGTGGGGAAGTGGCGCTTGGTGATCACCAGCACGTGACCGGGGTTTACCGGATACTTGTCGTAAATGGCCCTGGCGAGTTCGTTTTCCAGGATGATGATCTCCGGCGGCAGGTTGCAAAAAAAGCACATGGGGGCGGCGTCCCTCCTGTCTTTGATATTTGGTAGACTGCTATTCGACGGCGCGCCGGCGGAATCCTGCCGGCTTGTTAAGAAGAGAACAAACCCTATGGAAACCGAATTTGACACGGCAGTTGCGGGTCATCCCGGTTCAGCAAGGCACAGTATTTGACTCGGTCCGGTACCATTCATCCAATTTAGGGGGGCGCGAGTGAGTGAAGCGGATCTTGGTGACCGGCGGGGCCGGGTATATCGGCAGCCACACCGTGCTGGCCCTAGGGGAGCGGGGCTACGACGCGGTCACGCTGGACAACCTCTCCGCGGGGCACCGCTGGGCGGTGCGGCACGGGGAGTTGGTGGAACTTGACCTGCTGGACCGGGAGGGCCTGGACCGGCTCTTCGCGGCGCGGCGGTTCGACGCCGTGGTGCACTTCGCGGCGCACATCCAGGTGCCCGAGTCGGTGGAGCGGCCGCTTATGTACTACGCGAACAACGTGGGCGGCACTTTGAACCTTTTGGCGGCGATGGCGCGGCACGGGCCGAGGCGCCTGATCTACTCGTCGAGCGCGGCGGTGTACGGCATCCCGGAGGTGATTCCGGTGGCGGAGGAGGCGCCGCTGCGGCCGATAAACCCGTACGGGCACACGAAGGCGATGGCCGAGCGGATGCTGCGGGACATGGGCCGCGCGGGAGAGATGGATTATATCGCCCTGCGCTACTTCAACGTGGCCGGCGCCGACCCCGGCGGGCGCCTGGGCGAGGGCAAGGAGTGGGCGCCGCACTTGATCACGGTGGCGGTGCGGGCGGCGACCGGGCGGCGGGCCGGGGTGACGGTGTTCGGCACCGACTACCCGACGCCGGACGGCACCGGGGTGCGCGACTACATCCACGTGTCGGACCTGGCCGAGGCGCACGTGTTGGCCCTGGAGCACCTGCTGGCGACGGGGGAGAGCGGGGTTTTCAACTGCGGCTCCGGTCGGGGCTACTCGGTGCTGGAGGTGCTGGACGCCGTGCGGGAGGTGACCGGGGTGGACTTCCCGGTGGAGTACGCCGGGCGCCGGGCGGGAGACCCGCCGGCCCTGGTGGCTGACAGCCGGCGCATCCGGGAGCGGCTGGGCTGGCGGCCGCGCCTGGACGACCTGCACCGGATCGTGGAAACCGCTTGGCGCTGGGAACGCCCCTGAAAAAGGGGGACTGTCCCCCTTTTCCCTCTGGGGACTGTCCCCATTTTTCCAGTCCCCCTTTTCGCAGCATTGGATGGGGGAATCAGTCTCCGGATTCTTCGGTGGGCAGGGCGTCGGCGGAGGTGATGTAGCCGGGGCCGTGTTCGGCGACGGCCCGCAGAAGGTCCAGGACCGCCGGGCGGGTGAGGCGGTGGCGGGCCAGAGTCGCCCGGCGGGCGTCGGCGGCCAGGATGGTCAACCCCCGGCCGGCCAGGGCGCGGAAGCCGTCCTCGTCGGTGACGTCGTCCCCGATGTATACGGGCAGGGCGTCCGGGCAGCCGGCGAGCAGCGTCTTCACAGCGGTTCCTTTGCTCGCGCCTTTGGGCCGCACCTCCAACACCTTGCGTCCGGCCAGAAGGTCGCACTGCAGGTCGGGGCAGTATTGCTCGCGCAGCTCCACGAAGGCGTCCAAGACGGCGTCGACCTCGTCCGGGTCGGCCAGCCGGTAGTGCAGGGCGACGGACAGCTCCTTTCTTTCAATTTGGAAACCGGTGCGGCCCGCGATCAGTCTCCGGCCTTCGTCGGTCAGGTGATCGAGTTGCTCCAGGGCCGCGGGGGCGGCGAGAAATTGGGGCGGCGCTCCCGGCTGCCGGATGATTGCTCCGTGGCAGGCGGAAAGGTAGAGACCCGGCACGGGGAGCATTTCCTGCAGGTTTTTCAGTCCCCGGCCGCTGACGACAGCCACGCGCAGGCCGTCCCGGCCGGTCAGGGTGTGCAGCAGCCGCAGCAGTTCCGGCGGGGGGACGGCCTCGTCCGGGGTGGGGGCGATTGGAACCAGGGTCCCGTCGTAATCCAAAAACAAGTACAGGCGCACTGGGTTTACTGCATCGTCGTTAAAGTTCATTCAGACCTCCCGGAACCGGCTTCTTCTTTGAACTCATCGAATTCATCCGCAATTGGTGCCTCCGCCTATTCCAGGGTTTTTCAAATCGAATCAGCTCCGCGTCACCATGGCTAGCATACCGCCAATGCCGACACGTATTAGGCAGTTTGTTTTTTTAAATCGAATCAGTTCCGCGTCACCGTGGCCAGCCCCGGAATCGGCAGGGGCTTGCGCCGGAGAAACTCGGGGCCGCCGGCCTCGTCCGCGGCTGCCGGCAGCCCCGGGAGGCGCAGGTTGCCGCCCAGGGTTTGGGCCAGGCTGTCCAGGGTGCCTCGCCACCAGTGAGCAAGGTCGTACCTGGTTACATTCTCCCGCATGGCCCGCATCCGCCGGGCCTGCTCTTCGGGTGGCATCTCCAGGGCGAAGCGGAGTTGCTCGGCCACATCGTGCGGGTAGTAGGGGTTGGCGATCACCGCCTCGGTGAGCTGTTCGGCGGCTCCGGCAAAGGGGCTCAGCACGAGCACCCCGGCGTTGTCGATGCGCGAGGCGGCGAATTCCTTGGCCACCAGGTTCAGACCGTCGCGCAAGGGGGTGACCAGGGCTACGTCGGCTGCCAGGTAGTGGGCCACCAGGTATTCGGGGTTGAGCGAACGAAACTGGTAGCGCACCGGTACCCGCCACTGCTCGCCGAACCGTCCGTTGATCCGGCCCACGGTTTCCTCCACGGCGCGCCGGAGTTCGCGGTAGGCTTTGCCCTCGGTGCGGGTGGGCACGGCCACCTGCAGAAAGGTGAAGTCCTCGAAGTAGCCGGGGTTTTGCTCCAGAAACAGTTCTATCGCCTGAAGCCGTTCCAGGATCCCTTTGGTATAGTCCAGCCGGTCGGCCCCCAGGACCAGAAAGCGCGTGCCGATGGAACGCCGGATGGCCTCCGCCCGCTGTTGGACGGCCGGTTCGGCGGCCAGGGCGGCAAACCGCGCGGCATCGACGCCGATGGGCAGCGCCCGGACGACGATGTCGCGTCCTTCCCAACGGACGGTACCGGCCTCCGGGTCCGCGTCGACGTCCAGGAGCCAGGTCACGCAGTGCAGGAAGTTGTCCAGGTAGACGGGGGAATGAAAGGCGATGCTGTCGCACGCCAGTAAACCCTTCAGGATTTCCCGGGCCCAGGGGAGGATGCTGAACACGTCGTAGGACGGGAACGGGATATGCCAGAAAAAGGCGATCCGGGCTTCGGGGCGGAGCGCACGGAACATCGCGGGCGCGAGGGTCAACTGGTAGTCGTGGATCCACACCACGTCCTCCTCCCGCCAGTCGGCCGCCACCGCGTCCGCGAAGCGCCGGTTCACCAGTTGGTAATTCCGCCAGTGGTCGGGGTTGAAGACGCAGCGGTCGATGAAGCTGTGGCACAGGGGCCAGAGGCAATCGTTGGCGAAGCCCAGGTAGAAGTTCCGGTGCTCGGACGCGGAGATGGTGATCTCCCGGACGCCGTATCGCGGTTCGGTTCTGGGCACGGGCCAGATCCGGCCCACTCCGGGCTTGCGCTTTTTGCGGCCGCACCAAGCGATCCAGATGCCCCCGGTGGATTCGATGACCGGCTCCACGGCCGAAACGAGACCGCTCACCGTGTGGGAGGCAGACACCCCGGCGGGTGTCTCTTTGATCTCCACCGGACCGCGGTTGGAAACAACGACCAGGCGCTTCAGGTAATGCCGGACAGTCACGGGTTTTCACCTCCAGGCTCTAACCCCTGGATTTATTGTAACATATTAACTGATCCGAAGGCCAGGCCATGCTTTTGATGAAGTAAAACAGGGCGACAAAAAGGGGGACTGTCCCCTATTTAACAGACCCCTATTTAATTTGTCGTGTGCCGGGAAGGCCGGCAGTCTGGTGGCACCGTCACTTGGCCCGCGGTGAGATCACCCCGGGGAAAAAAGGGGACTATCCCCCTTTTTAACTCCCCTTTTTAACTTTTTAATCGGTGTACGGGGGAATTACGGCCTTTTGTTCTGGTTGACCCTCTTCTTGTGTGCTACAATCTATCTGTTTATCTGCGTCGGATCAGGGTGTGCCGGACGGACACCGGCCGGCCGGCCATAAAGTCGAGGTTGTGTGATGTCAACGGGTCAAGTGGTTGCGCGCGCCACCATTCTGGTCATGGTTATGCTGGCTCTCTCCCGGGTGCTCGGCCTCGGGCGGGAGGCGGCCATCGCCCACCAGTTCGGCGCCACGCACGCCACGGACGCCTATTTCGTGGCGTACACCATCCCCAACATCTTTTACGCCGTCGCCGGCATCGCGCTGGCCACCGTGATCGTCCCGGTGTTCACCGAGTACGTCACCCGGGGCCGCCGCGACGAAGCCTGGCGGCTTTGCAGCCTGATCACGAACGCACTGATCCTGTTCACGGTGATCGGCGCCGTAATCGGGATGTTTCTGGCCCCGGCCATCGTCGGCTTGCTCGGGAAAGGCTTCGCCCCCGAAACCTTCCGGCTGTCGGTCCAGCTCACGATGATCATGCTGCCTTCGATCGTTTTCTTCAGTCTGGCCGGCCTCTTTACCGGCATGCTGAACGCGAACAACGTGTTCGGGGTTCCGGCCTTCGCCCCGGCGGTGATGAACGTCGTGATCATCTCCGGGGCCTTGTTCCTGGGGCACTACTACGGGGTGTACGGCCTGGCCGCCGGCGTGCTCGGCGGCGCGGCCGCCATGGCCCTGATTCAAATTCCCGTCCTGCGCCGCGCCGGTTTCCGGTACCACTTCGAAATCAACCTGCGCCACCCCGAGGTGAAACGGGTCCTGTACCTGATGCTGCCGCTCACCCTGGGCCTCTCCGTGAACCAGGTGTACCTGATGATCGACTGGGTGCTGGCCTCCTTCCTCGCCGAAGGCAGCATCGCCGCCTTAAACTACGCCAACAAGCTGATCCAGCTCCCGCAGAGCCTTTTCGTGCTCGCCGTGTCCACGGCCATCTTTCCGACCTTAAGCCGCCACGTCGCCGAGGGGCACCCGGCGGAGATGGTGCGCACCTTAAGCCGCGGGGTGAAGGTGGTCCTTTTCCTCACGATCCCGGCGGTGGTGGGCCTCGTGCTCCTGCGCGTCCCGGTCGTCACCCTCCTTTTCCAACGCGGGGCCTTCGACGAGCGGGCCACGGCGATGACCGCCGCAGCACTCCTCTTCTTCGCCGTCGGCCTGGTGGGGCACTGCCTGGTGATGCTCGTGAGCCGCGGTTTTTTCGCCATGCAGGACATGCGCACGCCCGTAGTGGTGACCATCGGTACGCTGACCGTGAAGGGCGGGGCGAGCCTGCTCCTGGTCGGGCCCATGGCCCACGCCGGCCTGGCGCTCGCCACCTCCATCACCGCCCTCCTGAACGCGGTGCTCCTGATCGCCCTCCTGCAGCGCCGCCTGCGCGGCGGCCTGGTTACGGCCGACCTCGTGCGTTTCGCGGGCGGAGTGCTGGTGGCCACCGGGGTGATGGCCCTGGCGGTGACGGCCGCGGACGCGTTTCTGGCCGGCCTTTTCCCCGCCCACGGGTTCGGCCTGCTGGCCCGGGTGGGCCTTGCCATTATGACCGGTACAATTGTTTATTTCCTTGCAGGGATTTTGGTGCGGCTTGACGAACTGTTAAACATCCTCAGCTACGCGCGCCGGACCATCGCCGGCCGGCGGCCCGCATAAATTTGGGGATATTTGTCCGGATTTTCGTTGAAACAAGCGCCACTCTTTGTTAGAATATATCAATAAATTCGGACAAGTTGGGTCAGCAGCCAGGATGGCGGGTGGTCCTGTCAGTTTTTTTTGGCCGGTTTCCGGTCAGTCTTTAGCTGGTTTCCGGTCGGTCTTTAGCCGGTTTCCGGTCAGTTGGTTAATCTCTTTTCCATAAGTTACAGCATCGGCACAGGCATTGCCTTCGAGACGGATTCAATTTCTAAATTGCGGGGGTGGGAAAAAAGCAGTTTCGCGGCGGAGCAGTGAACTTGCACGTTCTTGAAACTTTGCAAGGAAAGAAGGGGCGGGAATGGCGAAAACCAAATTTGAACCCAAGATCATCGGTTTTTTATGCAACTGGTGTAGTTACGGTGGCGCGGACCTGGCCGGCGTGTCCAGGCTCCAGTACCCACCTAACGTGCGGATCATCCGGTTAATGTGCTCGGGGCGCGTCGACCCGCAGTTCGTGTTCAAGGCTTTGAGCGACGGTGCGGACGGCGTACTGGTCGCTGGTTGACACATCGGCGACTGCCACTATGTTAGTGGCAATTACAAGACCCAGCGGCGCTTCCAGCTGATGAAGATGGTTTTAGACCAGCTGGGCGTTGAGGACGGACGGGTTCGGTTGGAATGGATCTCCTCGGCGGAAGGCACCAAATTCGCCAAGGTGATCGCTGAATTCACCGAAGAGCTTCGGCAGCTTGGGCCGTTCAAGTCCGAACCAAAAGCGGCTGCCGGTGGGAGGGGTTAGACGATGAGCAAGCTGAAGTTGGCTTCCTACTGGGCGGCGGCGTGCGGTGGCTGTGACGTGGCGATCCTCGACATTCACGAAAAGATCGTGGACGTGGCCGCGGTGGCCGATATCGTGTTTTGGCCGATCGCCGTGGACTTCAAGTACGCGGACGTGGAAGGCTACGACGACGGGTTTATCGATGTGTGCCTGTTCCACGGGGCCATCCGCAACTCCGAGGGCGAACATATCGCCAAACTGCTCCGGAAGAAGTCGAAGGTGATGGTGTCCTTCGGTTCCTGCGCCATCTCGGGCGGCATTCCGGGGCTGGCGAACTTTAAACAAAAGGACGACATTTTCTACCGGGCGTACATCGAGAGCCAGTCCACCCAGAACCCGAAAAAGGTCTATCCGCAAACGCACTACGCGGTGCCGGAAGGCGTTCTGGATCTTCCCGAGTTCTATAAAGACGTTAAATCTCTGGGAGACGTGGTGGACGTCGACTACTACATGCCGGGCTGCCCGCCCACCTCGGCGCAGATCTGGGCGGTCATCGGGGTCATCGCTTCCGGCGCGCTGCCGCCCAAGGGCGCGTTTGTCGGCTGCGAGAACCAGACGCTTTGCAACACCTGTACGCGGGCCAAGACCGACAAGAAGGTCAAGAAATTCTACCAGCCGTACCAGATCATCACCGATCCCGAGAAGTGCCTGCTGGAGCAGGGGCTGACCTGTATGGGCCCGGTGACCCGGGCCGGCTGCGGCAACCAGTGTATCAGCGCCAACCACCCGTGTACCGGCTGCTACGGTCCGGTCGAAGGGGTGATCGACCAGGGCGCCAAGTATATCTCGGCGCTGGCTTCGGTGGTTGACGCCGACTCCCCCGATGAGGCTGACCGGATAATCAGCGAAATAGCCGATCCGGCGGGTTTGTTCTACCGCTACGGTCTGCCTGGTTCGCTGTTAAGGAGGGCTAAGTAATGCAACGCATTTCCATTGATCCGATCACCAGGCTTGAGGGCCACGGGAAGATCGAGATCTTCCTGAACGATGCGGGGGGCGTGGAGAACTGCTACTTCCAGATCCCGGAGCTTCGCGGTTTCGAGAAGTTCTGCGAGGGCCGTCCGGCCGACCAGGTCCCGCAGATCGTCAGCCGCATCTGCGGCGTCTGACCGGCCGCACATCACTTGGCCTCGGGTAAGGCCATGGATGCGGTGTTCGGTGCCGAGCCGACACCAGCGGCGAAGAAACTGCGTGAGCTTTACTACAGTGCGCACATGGTGCACAGCCACATCGCCCACTTTTACGCCTTGGCGGCGCCGGACTTCGTGATGGGCCCGGACGCCGACCCGGCCGTGCGCAACGTGCTGGGCGTGATCGGCAAGGTGGGCCTGGAGATCGGCGGCGAGGTGATCAAGCACCGGGCCTACGGGCAGCAGATTCAGGCGATGATGGGCGGCAAGGCCACCCACCCGGCCTGGACCCTTCCCGGCGGCGTGAGCAAGGGGCTCACCGAGGACGAGCGCAAGCAGGTCGTGGAGATGGCCAAGTCCTGCGTGGAATTCGCCAAGTTTTCCTTAAAGCTCTTTGACGACGTGGTGCTGGCGAACCAGGGGTACGTCGACCTGATCGTGGGCGACATCTTCAAGCTCGAAACCAACTACATGGGCCTCGTGGACGAGAACAACAAGATCAACTTCTACGAGGGCAAGGTCCGCGTGGTGGACACCGAAGGCAAGGAGCTGTTTAAGTACGGCCCGCGCGAATACGTGGACTACGTGGCCGAGCATGTCGAGCCTTACAGCTACTTGAAGTACCCGTACCTGAAGAAGTTCGGCTGGACGGGAATGGTCGAAGGCCCCGGCACCGCCATCTACCAGGCGGCCCCGCTGGGCCGGATCAACGCCTGCGACGGTATGGCCACCCCGCTGGCGCAGGAAGCCTACGAGAAGTTCTTCTCGGTCCTGGGCCGTCCGACCCACGCCGTGCTGGCCACCCACTGGGCGCGCCTGGTGGAGCTGATGTACGCGGCGGAGCGACTGCTGGAGCTGGCGCTGGACGAGGAAGTCACCAGCCCCGACATCCGGAACATCCCGACCGGCACCCCGAAGGAGGGCGTCGGGATTATCGAGGCGCCGCGCGGCACGCTGACCCACCACTACGCCACCGACCCGAACGGCATCGTGGTGAAGGCGAACATGATCGTGGGCACCACCAACAACAACGCCCCGATTTCGATGGCCATCAAGAAGGCGGCGATGGGCGTCATCAAGCCGGGGATGGAGATCACCAACGGGCTGCTGAACATGGTGGAAATGGCCTTCCGGGCCTACGACCCGTGTTTTAGCTGCGCGACGCACGCCGTCCTGGGCGAGCTGCCGCTGACGGTGAACGTGTACGACAGCAAGGGCGAGCTGTACAAGACCCTGAGCCGGTAGCATTTGCAGGAGCCGGGAGCCGGGAGTCAGAATTCAGAATTCAGAATCCATCAGAGAAAAAGGTGCCAGACCCCTTTTCAGCCGCCTTGAACCTGTCTCCGAGCCCTTCCGGAGAGCCCCTCCGGAAGGGCTTTTTACTTTCCGTCGGAGGACGCCGCCCCCTTTTGGCGAATACTAACGGGGAAGACTCCGGGGAGGCAAAAAGGGGGACTGTCCCCCTTTTTTGGGAGGGAGAGAATGGGGAAGCTCAAGATTGTGGTGCTGGGGTGCGGCAACATCTTCGCCGGTGACGACGCGGTGGGGATCGAGGTGTTGCGGGAGCTGGAGAAGGAGCCGCTGCCCGGGGGCGTGACCGTGGTGGAGGCCGGCACGCCCGGGCTCGGGATGCTGGATCTCATGTACGGCGCCGACAAGGCGGTGATCGTGGACGCGGTGCTGGCCACGGACACGGAGCCCGGCCTGGTGGTCCGCTGGCGCGAGGACGAGGTGCCCCGCAAGGAGGCGCCCCCCCTTTCGGTGCACGACATCGGCGTGCGCGACGCCCTGGAGTTCGGGCGCAAGTCCGGGGTCATGGAGCTGCCGGCAGAGGTGGTGGTCATCGGGGTGACGGTGGCGAACGTCGAGGCCTGGCATATGGGCCTGATCCCGGAAGTGGCGGAGGCCGTGCCCCGGGCGGCCGCGGCGGTGCGCCGGGAACTAGAGCGCTGGCTGGAGAGGGAGTAAGGCGCCGTGCACGAAGTGGGACTGATCCAGACGAGAGAAATCAGAGAGTTGATCGAAAAACTAAGAGGTGTAACGCCGTGCACGAAGTGGGGCTGATTCAAACGGTGCTGAATGAGATTTCCCAAGTGGCCGCGCAGAACCACATCACCCGGGTGACCAAGGTGCGGCTGGTGATCGGGCGCTTGAACGGCGCGCTGCCCGACGTGCTGGAGTTCGCCTTCTCGGTCCTGACCCCGGAGACGATGTTCGAGGGCGCCGCGCTGGAGATCGAGTCGGTGCCGATCACCCTCGAGTGCGAGCGTTGCGGCACTCAAACAGTGACGGACGAGTTGGCGTACTTTTGCCCGCAGTGCAGCGGGCGCGCCCGCGTTGCCGGCGGGCGGGAGCTCTACATAGACTTCTTCGAAGGTGATGATGGGAAAGATGAACGTGAAGGTGGTAATGGCCCAGAAGATCCTGCGGGCCAATGAGCAGGTGGCCCGGGAAAACCGGGAGCGGCTCGCCCGCCTGGCGACCGTAAACCTGATCAGCTCCCCGGGCGCCGGCAAGACCACGCTTTTGGAAAAGACGATCGTCGCCTTGCGGAAAGAACTCCGGATCGGGGTCGTGGAGGGCGATATTTATACCACCCGCGACGCCGAGCGGATCGCCGGCCAAGGGGCGGCGGTGGTCCAGATCAACACCGGGGGGCTTTGCCACCTGGACGCGAACATGGTCGGCCGCGCTCTCGACCAGCTGGACCTTGACCGGTTGGACCTCCTGTTCATCGAGAACGTGGGGAACCTGGTCTGCCCGGCCGAGTTCGACCTGGGCGAGGACTACAAGACGGCGCTTCTCAGCGTGGCCGAGGGCGGCGACAAGCCGGCCAAGTACCCGCTCGTGTTCAGGGAGTCCCACACCGTGGTCATCAACAAGAGCGATTTGCTTCCTTACACCGATTTTGATATGAATAGAGTACAAGCCGAAATCCGGACCATTAACCCGGAAATCCAGATTTTTGTGACCGCGGCAGTCACCGGCGAGGGTGTGGAGGCGTGGTGCCTTTGGCTCAGGGAAATCGTGCGTCGGAAACGGGAAGGGTCCGCTACCGGGTAGTCGTCCGGGGCACCGTCCAGGGCGTCGGTTTCCGCCCGTTCATCTACAACCTGGCTCGGGACTGCGGGATCGCCGGCAGCGTGTTGAACGCCGGCCAGGGCGTGGTCGTGGACGCCGAGGGCGCGCCGGACGCCGTGCGCCGCTTCCTGGAGACGGTGCGCGCGCACCCGCCGCGGCTGGCCCGGGTGGACGAGGTGTCCTGGGAAGTGCTGCCGCCGGTGGGCTACACGGACTTTGAGATCATCGCCAGCGCGGGCGGCGCCGAGATCGAGGCGCTGGTGCCGCCGGACGTGGGCCTTTGCCCGGACTGCGCGCGGGAGACCTTCGACCCCGCCGACCGGCACCACGGCTATCCGTTTACCAACTGCACCAACTGCGGTCCACGGTTCACCATCGTCCGGGAGCTACCTTACGACCGGCCGAAGACTTCGATGGCCGCTTTTCCCATGTGCCCCGACTGCGCCCGGGAGTACCACGACCCGGCCGACCGGCGGTTTCACGCCCAGCCGGTGGCCTGCCCGGTGTGCGGCCCGGCGGTGGAGCTGGTGGACGCCGGCGGCCGGCCGGTGCCGGGCGATTGGCGGCGAAACTGCTGGGACCTCTTGGCCGAGGGCCGCATCCTGGCCCTGAAAAGCCTGGGCGGATTCCACCTGGTGTGCGACGCCCGGAACCGCGGCGCCCTGCGGGAACTGAGGCGGCGCAAGGGCCGCGACGCCAAGCCGTTCGCGGTGATGGCCCGCGACCTGGCGGCGGTGGAGCGGTACTGCCGCTTAAACGATCAGGAGCGGGAACTCCTGACCTCCCCGGAGGCGCCGATCGTGGTTCTGCGGCGGCGGACCGAGCCCGGGACCGAAGATGGAGCCGGGAGTGAGGCCGCGGCCGAGGTCCCAACCAAGTGCGCGGCCGTAGCTGCGCCCAAGGCCGGGACCGCGCCCGGGGCTGTACCCGGGGTCGCGGCCGAGGATGCGGCTGCACCCGGGACCAAGGCCGGCGCTCCGACCGCGCCCGGGACCGCGCCGCCCCCGGGAATCGCCCCCGGTCTTCCCCCGGAACTCGCGCCGGGCCTGAACACCCTGGGGGTGATGCTCCCGTACACCCCGCTGCACTTTTTGGTGTTCGGCGGGCCGTTCGACCTTCTGGTGATGACCAGCGGCAACTACAGCGAGCTGCCGCTCGCCAAGGACAACGACCGGGCGCTGGCGGAGCTGGGCGGCATCGCCGACTACTTCCTGTGGCACAACCGGGAGATCGTGAACCGGTGCGACGACTCCCTGGCGGCGGTGATGGACGGGGAAGTGCAGCTCCTGCGGCGCTCGCGCGGCTGGGTGCCGGTGCCGGTGCGCGTCCCGGCCGGGGACGGGCCGGTGGTGTTGGGCATCGGCGGCGAAATGAAGAACACTTTCTGCCTGCTCAAAAAGGGGCGGGCGCATCTGAGCCAGCACATCGGGGAGCTGGATCACCTGGAGGGTGAGGAAAACCTCTTCTCGAGCCTCCTGAACTTTCAGCGGCTCCTGGACCTCGAGGCCGAGGTGGTCGGGTACGACATGCACCCCGACTACCGTTCCTCGCGCCTGGCCCGCAAGGTGCCGGCCAAAAAGCGCTACGAAGTGCAGCACCACCACGCCCACCTGGCGTCCTGCCTGGCCGACAACGGCCTGGCCGGCGAGCGGGCGATCGGCGTGATTTTAGACGGCACCGGTTACGGGCCGGATGGTACGCTGTGGGGTTTTGAGATTTTAAGCGGTGATGGCCTGGATTACAAGCGGGAGATGCACCTCGCCCCCGTGCCCCTGCCGGGCGGCGAGGCGGCGGTGCGCTCCCCCTGGCGGACGGCGGTGGCCTACCTGCTGACCTACCTGGGCGATGAGGACGGCGGCCGGGCGGCCGAGCGGCTTTTCGGCGGCTGGGGCCTGGAACTGGACGTGGTGCGCCGGATGCTCGCCAAGGGCTTCAACGCCCCGCCGAGCTCGGGCTGCGGCCGGCTGTTCGACGCGGTGGCGGCGCTGACGGGTGTGTGCGCGCGCAGCACCTACGAGGGCCAGGCGGCGATCGAGTTGGGGGAACTCGTGCACGACGATGCGGCGGGCGCGGCGCTCGGGGCCTATCCTTTTTCGATCAAAGAAGGAACGATCTCGGCGGCGGGCACGGTCGCCGGGGTGGTGGAGGACCTGGAACGGGGGGTGCCGGTGGCGACGATCGCCACCCGCTTCCACAACACCGTCCTGGAGATGGTGCGCGAAGCCGTGCGCCGGGTGGGCGCCGCGACGGGGCTTTACACCGTGGCTCTGAGCGGCGGCACCTGGCAAAACCGCTACCTTTTCCGGCGCGCCCGCGAAATACTCCCGCGCGACGGGTTCCGGGTGCTCACGCACCGGCAGGTGCCGGCGAACGACGGGGGACTTTGCCTGGGTCAGGCTGTAATCGCATACCGGAGGTGGAATAAAGAATGTGTCTAGGCATACCGGGTCTCGTGGTGGACGTGCAACCGGAATCGGACAGGGCGGTGATCGAGGTCTTCGGCGTGCAGCGGGAGATCAGCACGTTTCTGGTCGGCGAGGTGCAGACCGGGGAGTACCTGATCGTGCACACCGGCTACGCTATCGAGAAGCTCGACGTGGAAGAGGCGCAAATCCGGCTGAAGCTGTGGGAGGAGATTTTGAGAGATGCATATCCTGGACAGGTTTCGTGATCCCGAAATCGGCCGGGGGCTCCTGGAAAAGGTGAGCGAACTGGCCGGACGGGCGCAGGAAAAACTGGGGCGGCCGCCGGTCTTTATGGAAGTCTGCGGCACCCACACGGTGGCCGTTTCCAAGGCGGGCCTGCGCGGTCTGCTGGACGGAAAACTCGAACTCCGGAGCGGGCCGGGCTGCCCGGTGTGTGTGACCGACTACGGCGACATCGACGCCATGGTGGCTTTCGGGCGGCTGCCCGGGGTGACGGTGGGCACCTTCGGCGACATGGTGCGCGTGCCCGGCAGCCGGACCTCGCTGGAGCGGGAAAAGGCCCGGGGCGCCGACATCCGGGTGTTTTACTCGCCGGCCGACGCGGTGAAGTGGGCCCAGGAGAACCCGGAGCGGCAGATGGTGTTTTTGGGCGTGGGTTTCGAGACCACCGCGCCGGCCGTGGCGCTGAGCGTGGCCCAGGCCCGGGCGCTGGGGCTTTTTAACTACAGCGTGTTCACGGTGCACAAGGTGGTGCCCCCGGCGTTGCGCGCGCTTGGTTCCGATCCGGAAATGAAACTGGACGGGCTTATCCTGCCCGGCCACGTCTCGGCGATCATCGGGCGGCGCGCCTACGACTTCATCGCCGCGGAGTACGGGCTGCCGGCGGTGATCACCGGCTTTGAGACGCTGGACATCATAGACGCACTCTACAACCTCTTGCAACAGCTGCTTTCCGGCGGCCCGGCGCGGGTGGAGAACGGCTACACCCGGGTGGTGAAGGAGGAAGGGAACGTCCGGGCCCAGGAGATACTGGACCGGTTCTTTGAGATCACCGACGTTTCCTGGCGCGGGTTCGGGACTATCCCGGGGAGCGGGATGGAGCTTAAGCCCGAGTACCGGGAGTTTGACGCGCGCTCACGCTTCGCGCCCGAGGTGGAAGAGCCGCGGATTCCGGCGGGTTGCCGGTGCGGCGACCTCTTAAAGGGGAAGCTCACCCCGCGGGAGTGCCGTCTGTTCGCGGCTGCCTGCACGCCGAGCCACCCGGTGGGTCCGTGCATGGTGTCGTCGGAAGGGGCCTGCGCGGCGTTTTACCAGTACGAGCGGCGCAGCGCGGCCGGGTGAGAAGTGGGAAGTGAGAAGTGGGATGTGAGAAGCGGGATGTGGGAAGTGGGAAGTGGCCGGAGCGAGGGGCTTGCTACTTGGACGTCATTTTCCCCACCTCCAACATCTCGCCTCACACCTCTCATGTGCCAGAGGTCTGAGGTCGGATTGGGAAGCAGAGCAACCGCTAGTTGTATTTAGGGGGGTCCGAAAGGATGCCGATGCCCAATAATGAGGAGATTGTCCTGCTGGCCCACGGCGATGGGGGCCGGCTGACCCATGAGCTGGTGACAGGGTTGTTTTTGCGCCACCTGGGCAACCGGACGCTCGCGGCGATGACCGACGCGGCCGCGTTCCCGGTCGGGGAGGGCCGGATGGCGGTGACCACCGACTCGTTCGTGATCGACCCGCCGTTTTTCCCGGGCGGGGACATCGGGAAACTGGCCGTGTGCGGCACGGTGAACGACCTGGCGGTGAGCGGGGCCGAGCCCCGCTACCTGACGGCGGCGTTTCTGATCGAGGAGGGTTTTCCGCTTGCCGGCCTGGAGCGGGTGGTAGCCTCGATGGCCGCGGCCTGCCGGGACGCGGGGATCGAAATCGTGGCCGGGGACACGAAAGTGGTGGGCCGCGGGCAACTGGACCGAATTTTCATCAACACCACCGGGGTGGGCGTGATTCCTCCCGGGGTGGATCTGGGCTACCACCGGATCGCGCCCGGGGACCGCATCCTGGTGAACGGGAACATGGGCGACCACGGGATGGCCGTCCTGGCCGCGCGGGAAGGGTTCGGCTTCGGGGACCGGCTGGTGAGCGACTGCGCGTCGCTGCACCGGATCACGGGCCGGCTGCTGGCCGGGCTGGAAGGGGTCAAGCTGATGCGCGACCTGACCCGGGGCGGGCTGGCCACCTCGGCCAAGGAGATCGCGGCCTCGTCCGCGGTGGACCTCTGGCTCGGCGAGACCGACATCCCGGTCGGGGCCGGGGTGAAGGGCGCGGCCGAGATGCTGGGCGTGGACCCGTTGTACCTGGCGAACGAAGGGAAGTTCCTTGCGGTGGTGGCGCCCGGCGAGGCCGAGCAGGCGCTCGCGCTGATGCGGGCGGACGAACTGGGGCGGGAGGCCCGGATCATCGGCGAGGTCAAGGCCGGCGCGGGGAACGTGTTTCTGAAGACGGCGCTCGGGGGCACGAAGTACCTGGATTTGCTGGCCGGGGCGCCGCTCCCCAGGATCTGCTAGATACCCCTCCCCATCATTCCAACCTCTTGATAGGGGCGGGTGTTCACACGCCGCCCTCCACGTGCTTGCCTTTCAAGCAGCTTGCGTAATGTCCGCTCCTTTCAACGTGGTTGAAAAAAGGTCGTGGGTTGAAAACGGTCATGGTTGAAAAAACGGCCTTTGACGCTTCGGGCGGGCGCCAATATAATTAAGCCAAATAGACCAGGGACTGGGTGGTCTGCAGGAGGGGGGAGCAGTTCGTGAGGAGAGTGGTATTAACCACCGATTTCTCGGAATGTGCCCGGAGGACGCTGGACTGTATTCCGGCGCTCAAGGCCATGGGATTTGACGAAGTGGTATTGCTGCACGTCATCAACCCCCACGACCTGGCCCACGTGCTGTTCGGACTGGGGTCCGACCAGCAGTTGGCGCAGATCAGGACTCGGGTCGAGTCCATCCTGGCCGAAACCGCTGAACAGACCAAGCAGTGGAATCTCCCGGTGCGGCCGGTGGTGAAGTTCGGGAAGGCGGCGGACGGGATTATCGCCACCGCCCGGGAGGAGGGCGCTCAACTGATCACGATCGGTTCCCAGGGCTGGGGCCTGGTGAAGGGTACGGTACTGGGAAGCGTGTCCGAGCGGGTGCTCCGCCACGCGCCGATGCCGGTAATGGTGTTGAAGTGCGGGCCGAAGGGCGCTCCGGAGGATGAAAGGTGCGATCAGGACTATCGAAGCTTATTCCGCCGGATAATGCTGCCCACCGATTTCTCGGAGGCCTCGCTGGAAGCCAGGGACTACGTATTGGAGCTCGCGGAACACGTCCGGGAAGCCGTGGAGGAAGTGATCGTCATTCACGTGGCCGGACGTTTCACGGTCTTCTCGGAGCAGGAATATCAGGAGGCGCCGGCCGAGTTGCGGCGGGTGGCCCGGAGCCTGGAGGCGGCCGGGTACCGGGTGCGCACACTCTTGAAGCGGGGCGTTCCCTTTGTGCAACTGGCCGCCGCGGTGCGGGAAGAGAGTGTGACCCTGGTGGTGATGGGCTCCCACGGGCTGAGCCGGGTGCGCGAAATGCTGCTCGGGGGGACGTGCGCCGAATTCGTGCGCACGGTGGACCGGCCGGTGCTGGTGGTCAAGCGGGATAGACTCGACCATATTGTGTGACCAAAGCCGCCGGATTATCGGCGGCGGCCGAAGGTGAGTCCGGCACGGCTGTGTGTTTGGAAAGCGTCAGTCTCCCCCCCGCCCCCATTTATTTGTATTTCGCTGCCCTTCTTCCAATATCCTTTTCCCCGGCCTGATTCGGGCATTATCTTCGGCGAAAAAACGATGGGGTAGGGTAGTGGGGTAGGATGTGAAACTACCCCCACAACTACCCCCACAACTACCCCAAGGGGGAGTAGGCATGACTGAGCAAAACTGTCAAAATCACATACCGGGTTTTTTAGAGTGCGACCAGGTATGTTTTCTTGGTTTTTTTAGCGATCGAGGGGGCCGGGTTGGTTTACTCTTTTTACGGGCAAGTGCCGCTGCGGCTTCTGGTACAATGCTATTCGGCCACGAATGCGATAGCACTTAAACACTAATCTGGCGGTTTCTGGATGCTGGCTGGCTGCGAAAGAAAAAACGGCGGTTACTTGCTGGATCGAGGTTCAAAAGCCTTCCGAACTGTCGTGCGGAATTAGAACCAACTCAATGGCAGTAATGGAAGATTGGTAGTGTTAACAGTTAACCGACGTATGAAAAACTAAAACTTTTAAATAAAGAAGAGTGCAGACTAAATTGCATATTGAAGGAGAGGTAGATTGTGAAAAAAGGAATAGCTTTGGTTTTAGTCCTGGCGGTAATTATTTCTGGCGTCTTTATTTCAGCACCAAGAACTTTGGCTAATCCTGCTCATACCTGGCAGCAAACAGATTGGTCAGGCGGACCAAGCACAACTGATTTCCCTGTTTTTCCTGCTAATCAAACTAGCTGGACGAAGGTTTATTCAAAAGATGCTGGAATTACAGCTGGCACAGAACTTACTTTAACTCCGACCCTTGCCTCAACTACCCAAACCACTGACACCGATTTTGGCGCTGGGACATTTGCAAGAACAATGGTTAGCGGAACAGGAACGGCAGCCGAAGTAAGATTGGTAGATTGGCTGCCACAACTTAACTTCAGCCATCGTCGACCAATTACTATTAGTCATACTGCTACCGGAGCTGTTGCCCTTTGTCCCTGCCAGGATTATTTGTCAGTGATTGACGGGATAAGATGGCAGGGATAAGTAGTTGAGGGAGCGAAATGCAGAAATCAGGCCATAGACCTGGTTTTTTTATTTGTGGAGAGAAATAACCGC
>JBFLXL010000014.1 GCA_040757205.1 Bacillota bacterium | reverse complement strand
GGTGGCCATTTGGCCATGTTGAACCCAATGTCCGCGCCCGGGCCGCCGGACCGTGAGCGCGGTACCCGTCCGCGTCACGGCCAGAAGAAGAACCCCGGCAGGGGTTCTTCGCCTTCAGTGCCCCGGTGACCCGGGGGTCTGGGGGCGTTAGCCCCCGGGGTGACTTGTTGCTCATTGCTCCGACACTTGTCTTTTGGTCGCGGTTCTATCAATGAAGTAGAAGGTTTTAATGCTATTGCAGGAAACGGGCCGGGCGGGGGCGAAATAAACCCTTGTCCGGCTCCCTAACCGAAAGGGGAGCGATGAAATGGCGCAAATCCGCAAAAGGGGGCGGGAGAGCTATTTAATTTCGGTTTATCTGGGAAAAGACGCCAAGGGTAGGCGGCGGTACTACACTGAGACTTTCCGTGGCGCTGAGAAGGAAGCCCGGTATCGCATGTCGGAACTGGAAGTCAAGCACCGGCGGCCTTCGGGGCCACGGGTGGCGGCAATGACAATGGGGGAGTATCTGGAACGGTGGTTGGCGAACATCGAAGAAACGGTTTCGGACAGAGCGTTAAAGACTTACGCTTTGCATGTGAAGCACCTTATAGCAGCAACAGGAGACCTTGCGTTGTACGGCCTGATCGGCTTTGAGTTGAAGACACGGCTCAAAGACCACTTCAAGTCACTTCGCAAGCCGCTGGCCCCGGCCACGGTCAAGGGCATTTACGGGACGGCCCGGACGGCCCTGCGGGCGGCGAAAGTAGACGGGGTGATCGCCGACGATCTGGCCGCCAGCCTGAAAGCGCCCAGGGTGCCGCGGAAAGAGCGCCGTGTGCTAAACCCGGGAGAATTGGTCCGGCTCTTGGGTGTGGCTGGGAAATTCAAGCATGGCCTGGTCATTAGGGTGCTGGCGCTGACCGGGCTACGGCTGAGTGAAGCTTTGGGCTTGGAGTGGCGGGATGTGGACTTCGACCAGGGGGTATTGACCGTTCGCCAGTCGGTTGATGTCCGCACGCGCAAGATCAACGACCGGCTAAAAACTCCGGCTAGCAGTCGGACACTAACTTTAGATCAAGAAACCCTGGCGCTGCTGGCGGAGCACCGCCGGGAGCAGGGGAAGTCCAGGGTGGTCAACTTGCAGGGGCTGGTTTTCCGGGCCGAAGACGGCCGGCCGGTGCGGGAAATGGCGGTTCGGAGAGCGTTTTGGCGAATGCTGAATCGGGCCGGGTTGGTGCGCATTCGCGTTCACGATTTGCGTCATACGGCGGGCAGCCTTATGCTTGACGCCGGGCAGCCGTTGGCTACGGTGTCTGCATTCCTGGGTCACTCATCCACCGCCACCACGGCGGCGGTATACGCTCACCCGGTCCGAAAAGGGGCCAGCTTGGCCGAAATACTCAAATTAGGGCCGTCGCGCAAGGAGCCACAAGGTTTTACAAGCCAAACGGCAGACAATTCGGCGGACAGTTGACGGGAAAGCCTTGAAAATGCTATGCTTTGTGAAGGGGGTAGGTCTTCAAATCCTGTCATCCCGACCATTTTTTTGGCTTTAAGCGGACAAGAAGTCTAAAGAACAGGAGGGGCAGAGGAGCTGTGAATCTTCTGATCATGGGTCCGCCCGGGGGCGGCAAGGGAACGCAGTGCGAAGTGCTGGTAAGGGAGCTTAAGATTACCCATATCTCCACCGGGGACATGTTCCGCGAAAACGTCAAGGGCGGAACGGAACTTGGGTTGAAGGCCAAGGAGTACATGGACTCCGGCCAGTTGGTTCCGGACGCGCTGGTGGTGGCGATGGTCAAGGACCGGCTGTTGAAGCCGGACTGCGCCAACGGCTTTTTGCTCGACGGCTTCCCGCGGACTGTGCCCCAGGCGGAGGCACTTGACGCCACCCTGAAGGACATGGGTATCATCCTGGACGCGGTGCTGAACGTGGCGGTGCCCCGGGGCAAGCTCCTGGACCGTCTGACCGGCCGCCGGGTCTGCCGCGCCTGCGGCGCGACTTTCCACGTATTGTTCAACGCCCCGAAGGAAGACGGCAAGTGTGACAAGTGCGGCGGGGAACTGTACCAGCGCAGCGACGACACCGAGGCCACGGTGAACCAGCGCCTGGACGTCTATGAAGCCCAGACCCAGCCCCTCATCGAATACTACGGCAGACAAGGACTGCTCAAGGAAATAGACGGCGATCAGGAAATCGGCAAAGTGACCCGGGACCTGCTGGCGAGCCTGGGCCGCTAGGCACCCACAGATTTTCGTCATCAACTCCCGGGATACTTCCGGGAGTTGACAGTTTGTATGGGGTCTTCCTAAAATCGGGGATGGCTGACAGAAGCAGGCGGCCCACCCCCCCCTGGCGGTCCAGGACTTCCGTTTTGACATTGCGTCCATTGTCCCGGTACAATGGGCATGGTACGTCCCTAATCAGGTGCGGCGCTGAGATTGAGTTCTTGAGATGGGGGTGAGCCGATGCTGAAGAACTATGTCGAGGTGGCGGTGGCCGAAGTTTTTGACGATGTACTGGCCGAACTCCGCAAGAGCAACCCGGACTTGTGCGGTTGTGAGCGCTGCCGCGAGGACGTGATGGCAGTGGCCCTGAACCGGCTGCCTCCCAAGTATATCGCCTCCGACAAAGGGGAAATATTTACTAGTGTGGATTTCAGCCGGGTTGGAGGAAAGGCCGAAATCATCGCCAACCTGATACCGGCTTTTAAGTTAGTCGGCAATCGTCCGCGGCATGTCCGCCAGGTACGCGGTTAGGTAAAGGGGGGAGAAAGAAGTGGATAAAAGGTGCATCCTCTGCGGCCGGACGTTCGTTATCGAAGATATGAGCGCGACCACCGAGGATGATGATCTCTTCACTCCGGAACCGAAAAAGAGCGTGTCCATCTGTGAGCTGTGCCAGAACAAGCTAAGGCACGAGGCCGACAAATCGCAAAAACCGACCAAGCCGGTGGGTTAGAGAAGCGGAGCCCGGCACGGGACGGGGGATTTTGAATCAGGGGTCGGCCAGAAACCGCAACGAGTTTTGAGCCAGACCCCGTCGTCTGCGAAAAGGAGGTATTCCTATTTTGGGTGCCCGACGGTGGACTTTTTACGCCGCAGCGGCGGCGGTGGCGCTTTTCCTGATGCTCCTGGGAGGCGGAGCCCGGCTGTATACGGACTGGCTCTGGTTCCAGTCGTTGGATTACAGCAATGTGTTTGTGACCATCATCCTCTCCGACTTGGGCCTCCGGATCGCGGTCGGCCTGCTGTTCTTCGCCTTCATCTTCGTCAACCTGCTGCTGACCAGAAGGGTGGTCCTGGAACAGGGCCACGTCACGCTCCAGCACGAGAGCGTGATCCAATTACAGGATATACCCTGGAAGCAGATCTTGAACAACAGGATACTCACCCTGTTTTTCCTGGCGGTCAGCGCCGTGCTGGCCTATATGTTCAGCCTGTCGGTCGCCGGGGACTGGGTGGTGCTCCAGAAGTTCTTGAACCCCGCCTCCTTCGGGGTCGCCGACCCCATTTTCGGGAAGGACGTCGGGTTCTACGTCTTCACCCTGCCGTTCCACATCTTCCTGTTCAACATCCTTTTCTGGTGCGGCATCGTCACCATACTGTTCGTAGGCGTCGCCTACTTCATCTCCAACCCCTTTCAGGGCGTGCGGGGCCTCTTGGCCAACAGCCGGGTGCGGACGCACCTTTCAGTCTTGTTGGCTTTCGTACTCTTGGTCAAGGCCTGGGGCTACCTGCTCCAACAGTACCTGTTGCTCTACTCGTCCCGGGGCGTGGTGTTCGGTCCCGGCTACGCCGACATCAACGGCACGCTGCTGGCCTACCGGGTGCTGCTGATCCTGGCCGTGCTGGCCGCGGCGGCGGTGATCGCGAATATCTTCCTGCGCCGTCCGGGAGTCTTGGCCTATGCCGTGGGCGGCCTGATCGCGGTCTCCCTAGTGCTCGGCTCGGCTTACCCGGCGCTGCTGCAAAGATTCGTGGTTGTGCCGAACGAGCTGGCCCGCGAAACGCCTTTTATCGAAAACAGCATCGCCTTCACCAGGAAGGCGTACAACCTGGACCAGGTGGAAAGAGAGGCTTTCCCGGCGGGACGCACGGTGGGTCTGGACGCGATTCAGGCGAACGGCGAGACGACCGGCAACATCCGCCTCTGGGACCGGCAGCCGTTGCAGGCCAGCTACGCCCAGCTGCAGCAGATACGGACCTACTACGAGCTCAAGCACGTCGACGTTGACCGGTATACGATCAACGGCGTGTACCGGCAGGTCATGCTCGCCGGACGGGAACTGGACCAGAGTCGGCTGCCCGAACAGGCCCAGACGTGGGTGAACCAGCGGCTGATCTACACCCACGGTTACGGGGTGGCGATGAGCCCGGTGAACGAGGTGACCCGCGAGGGCCTGCCGGTGTTTTTGATCAAGGACATCCCGCCGAAGACCGACACCGACATTCACCTGGAAAGACCGGAGATCTACTTCGGCGAAGCCACCGACAACTACGTCATCGTGAATACCAATCAGCTGGAGTTCAACTACCCCGAAGGCGAAGCCAACGTGCACACCACGCACGCGGCGGCCGACAGCGGGGTGGTGCTGGGATCGATCCCGAAGCGCCTCGCGTTCGCCGTGTCCCTGGGCGACTACAGGCTGATGCTGTCCACGGACGTGCGGCCAGACAGCCGGATTCTGTACTACCGGAATATACGGGAGCGGGTACCGAAGCTCGCGCCGTTCCTGACCTTCGACCAGGACCCGTACATCGTGGTGAACGGCGGAAAACTGTACTGGCTATGGGACGCCTACACGACGACCAATATGTTTCCCTACGCCGAACCCTTCCAAGGGCGGAACAATTACATCCGCAACGCCGTGAAGGTCGTCGTGGACGCCTACACCGGCGACGTCGACTTCTACGTGGCCGAACCCGAGGACCCGCTCATCCAGAGCTTCGCCCGGATCTTTCCGGACATGTTCAAGGGAATGGACGAAATGCCGGACGGCTTGCGTCCGCACGTCCGCTATCCGGTCGACCTCTTTAAGGTGCAGGCCGAGATGTACACCACCTACCACATGCAGAACGCGGCCATCTTCTACAACCGGGAGGACAAGTGGAGCCTGCCGGCCGAGGTCGTCGGGCAGGAAAGAGTCCCGGTGGAACCGTACTACACTATTGTGCGGCTCCCGGGCGAGGAGGCCCCTGAATTCGTGCTGATCAAGCCTTTCACTCCCCATGGCCGCGAGAATATGATCGGCTGGATGGCGGCCCGTTCCGACGGGGAACACTACGGAAACCTGCTGGTGTACGAGATGCCCAAGGCCAGCCTGGTGTACGGCCCGATGCAGGTCGAGGCCCGCATCAACCAGGACCAGTACATTTCCCAGCAGCTTACCCTCTGGGAGAACCGGGGTACGCGGGTGATCCGGGGCAACCTGCTGGCCATCCCGATTGAGGACAGCCTGCTGTACATCAAGCCGATTTATCTGCAGGCCGAGGAAGGCCGGATGCCCGAGTTGCGCCGGGTGGTGCTCCTGCACGGTGAGCGCGTGGTATTCGAACCGGACCTCCCGCGCGCCTTGGCCGCGATGTTCGGAACGCCGGGCGCGCCCGGGGCGGCCCCGCCGCCGGCAGGCGACCCGGACGCCGGGCCGGCGGACGGCGTGCCCGAGGTACGCACCACGGCGGAATTGATCGAGGAAGCGCGCCTTGAGTACGAACGCGCCCAGGAGCGCTTGCGGGAAGGGGACTGGAGCGGCTACGGCGCCGCCATCGACAACCTGGGCCGGGTACTTGAAGAACTGCTGAAACAGGCCGGACAATAGGAACCAGGCGAGTAACGGCACTTGCCGGACCGGAAGCAAGCGGGAGGGATAAAGTTGTACGCCGGGCGCAAGAAGGGCATCAAGAAGATCGGCATCCTGACCGGGGGGGGAGACGCTCCGGGGATCAATGCGGTGATCCGTGCCGCCGTCAAGGTGGCCGTAAACCACTACGGCCTCCGGGTGGTCGGTATTGAGCAGGGTTTCGGCGGCTTGATCGAAGACCGCACCCGGAAGCTGACCGCCAAAGAAGTCATGGGCATTTTGCCCCGGGGCGGAACCATTCTCGGGACCACCAACCGGGACAACCCCTTTCACTATCCGGTCCGGCTGGAAAACGGGGAGGCGGAGTTCCGCGACGTTTCCGCCCGGGTACTGGAGACGCTGGCGAAACACGCCATTGAGGCCTTGATCGTGATCGGCGGCGACGGCAGCCTGAAGATCGCTTCTCAGCTTTGGGAGAGGTACGCCGTCCCGGTGGTCGGCGTCCCGAAGACCATCGACAACGACCTGTCCGCCACCGACCAGACCTTCGGTTTCGACACCGCCCTCAGGACGGCCACCGAGGCGCTCGACAAGCTGCACACCACGGCCGAGTCGCACTACCGGATCATGGTGCTGGAGGTCATGGGCCGCTACGCCGGCTGGATCGCCCTGCAGGCGGGCATAGCCGGCGGGGCCGACATCATCCTGATTCCCGAAATCCCCTTCGACATCCGCAAGGTGTGCGACAAGATCAAGGAACGGAGCGCGGCCGGCAAGCAGTTTTCGATCGTCGTCGTGGCCGAGGGCGCGCGGCCGATCGGCGGGGAAATGGTGGTCAGGAAAGTGGTTGCAGACAGCTTCGAGAAAATCCGGCTGGGGGGCATCGGAAACGAGGCCGGGGAACAGATCGAAAAAATCACCGGCATCGAAACCAGGGTGACCGTCCTCGGACACCTGCAGCGGGGCGGGTCGCCCACGCCGTTCGACCGGATATTGGGCAGCCGCCTCGGGGCAGCGGCCGTGAACCTGGCGATGGAGGGCCGGTTTGGAGAGATGGTCTGCCTGCGTACCCCGCACATCGCCTCGGTGCCGCTGGTGGAGGCGGTAGGTGAGATGCGGCGCGTCCCGCTGGGCAGCGACATGGTGCGCATGGCTCGCCAGATCGGGGTGTCGTTCGGAAACTGACGGCCGTGAGAGGGTTTGCGGCCGGGGCCGGCGAATCAGGTAAACCATGCGGCGCTTGCTGCGGCGGCCGACCCGGGGAGGAGAGGAAGAAGCCTTGCTTCCGAACATCGGCATCCCGGAATTGATCCTGATCCTGGCGGTGATCGTGGTGATCCTCGGACCGGGCAAGCTGCCCGAACTGGGGAAGACGCTCGGGCGGACGGTGAAGGAGTACCGGAAGGAAGCGCACCAAGGGCTCCCCCCGCCCAAGAGCCGCAGAGAGCTGCGGGAGGAACGGGAGAAAGCCGAGCGCGAACAGGCGGCCGCAGTGCCTGCGGGCCGTCCGCGGGCGGCGGCCCCCGAGCCCGGCGGCGATTACGTGGCCGACCCGGCGCGGCGCGGGGTTTTTACCGGCGTGTTCCGGGTGTTCCAACTCGTCTGGAAGATCTGGCGCTGGCGAAGAAGGCTTCCTTGAGTACTCCAAAACGCAATTAAGGTGACGTATTGTTTTTTGGTAGTCGGCTGCCAAGCTGTCGTTTCCCAAAACGTTATGCCGCCGAACAATTCGTTATTGTACTTATGAAATGTAGTACTTAGGCGCCGGTTGACCGGCGGACCGGTTGTGTTCTTAAAGAGTGTCCTCGTTTTCGGCCGGCCGGTGCAGGAGAAGGCCGGTGCAAGGCGAAATCTTAGGCACTGACCATTTTAGCGTAAGAAAGGTGGATGGCTGTTGCTTCCGAATATCGGCATACCCGAAATGATCCTGATCCTGGTAGTGGCCCTGATTATTTTCGGTCCCGGGAAGCTTCCCGAGGTGGGCAAGTCGTTAGGGAAGACCATCAAGGAGTTCCGCAAATCCACCCGTACGGAGCCCGGCGAAGTGCAGGAAGCCGTGGAGGTGAAAAAGCAGTTGCCGACGGGGGACGGCCGACAGGCGGCGGAAGCGCCCAAGCCGGAGGAGCCGTCCGAATCAGCCAAGAGTTAAAGCCGGTTGCGGACTCCGGGAAACCGGATCCGCCGGCACTGTCGGAAAAGCCAGGCGGGGAGAGTAGCGTAAGCAGGAATTCTCTCTTGCGCGGCGAAATACCAAGACTGTGGCCGCAATTAATGCGAAAAGAGGGGCTGAGGGAGAATGCTTCCAAACATCGGCATACCCGAACTCATCCTGATCCTGGTGGTGGCCCTTATTGTCTTTGGGCCCGGCAAGCTGCCCGACGTCGGCAAATCACTGGGCAAGACGATCCGCGAGTTCCGGAATTCGTCGCGGGAGACCTTTGCGGACGTTACCGACAGCGTCAAGGAAGTTAAAGAAGACGTGTACGACGTGAAGCGAACCCTGGAAGTCGCCAAGGAGGAAGAACCGCCGAAGTCGGCGCAGAGCTAAGCATTCCGGTCTACGGCATCTTTCCTCAACCCCTGGGATTAAGGAGACGCTCCCTGGGGGTTGTTGTTTGACTGGAGGGACATCAGTTGGCAGACATCGGCGATAAGGAACTGAGCGTGGTCGAACACCTGCACGAACTGCGGCGCGCCTTGGTCGTATCGGTGATCGCCGTGGTGGTGTGCGCCATCGGTTTCTTCTTCGCCCGGGAGTTCTTCCTGGGGATCGTCAAGGAACCGGTCGCCAGTCTCGGTTACGACTTGCAGTTCCTCAACGTCACCGAGCCGATGATGACCTATTTCCGGATGTCCATCTATTTGGGTTTCCTGGCCGCGCTGCCCGTCATCCTGTGGCAGGTCTGGAGTTTCATTCTGCCGGCGCTCAAACGGGACGAGCGGAAGTACTTTACCATTTTTGTGGTCCTGTCTTACCTGGCGTTTATCAGCGGCATCGCCTTTTCCTTCTTCGTGGTGTTCCGCCTGGGCGTGCAGTTCCTGCTCCAGTTCGCCGGGGAAGAGCTGATCCCCACGCTTACGCTGGCCAATTACGTGTCCTTCACCATCAGATTCACCCTGCCGTTCGGCCTGGTGGCCGAATTGCCTTTGGCGGCCTACCTGCTGGCCAAGCTCGGGGTGATCACCAGGGCGTTTATGGTCAAGATCCGCAAGCACGCCCTGCTGGTCATCGTCGTCATTTCGGCGGTGCTTACCCCGGCCGACCTGTTGACCTGTCTGTTGCTGGCCACGCCGATGTACGGCTTGTTCGAGTTGTCCATCCTAATTGTCGGGATGGTGGAGAAGCGCAAGGCCAAAGCGCAGGAGAAGGCCGAGCGCGAGGCCGAGGCGGCCGAGACCGCATAGGAACGCAATAGGGACGCACGGCCTGATTCGCCGCGCACCCAGGGGGCTCCGGCGGCTCTGGGGCCGCACAAGCCCTCGTCGCCCGCTTTATGCCCTGCCGGGCGGGTGAATCTCCGGACCGGCAGCGGGGAACCAGCGGCTGGAGCCTTTCGGGGGCGGCGGGGCGGTCGAACCGGTCTGCGGGCGTCACGAAATAAGGGAAGCGGCAGTGCATAGTTGCAGAAGAGAGGCGGTCAGGTGAGGAAAAAGATCAGTATCGTCGGGGCCGGGAACGTGGGTGCGACCTGTGCGCACTGGATCGCGGCCAAGGAACTGGGAGACATCGTCCTGCTGGACGTGGTGGAGGGAGTACCGCAGGGGAAGGCGCTCGACCTGATGGAAGCGGCGCCGGTCGAGGGATACGACGGTATGATCACCGGGACGAACGACTACCGAGACACAGCCGGCTCCGACGTCGCCGTGATCACGGCCGGAGTCGCCCGCAAACCGGGGATGAGCCGGGACGACCTGGTGAATATCAACGTGAAGATCGTGCGGCAGGCGGCAGCCGAGATTGCTCGCTATTCACCGGAGGCGACGATCATTGTGGTCACCAACCCGCTGGATGTAATGTGCTACGTGGCTTACAAGGCCGCCGGCCTGCCCATCGGGAGAGTGTTCGGGATGTCCGGGATTCTGGACGGGGCCCGCTTCCGCACCTTTGTGGCCCTGGAACTGGGGATTTCGTTCGAAGACGTGACCACGCTCGTGCTGGGCGGGCACGGTGACCACATGGTTCCCCTGGTGCGGTACACTTATGCCGGAGCGATCCCGGTCGAGAAACTCATCCCGGCGGACCGGCTGGCGGAGTTGGTGCAACGCACCCGCCAGGGCGGCGCCGAAATCGTGAATCTCTTAAAAACTGGCAGTGCCTATTACGCTCCAAGCGCAGCGATTACGCAAATGGTGGAAGCCGTCTTGAAGGATAAGAAGCGGATCCTGCCGTGCGCGGCCTACCTGGACGGCGAGTACGGCCACCGGGACATCTACGCCGGCGTGCCCACCGTCGTGGGCGCCGGGGGCATCGAGCGCATCATCGAACTGGAGCTGACACCGGAAGAAAAGGCGGCCTTCGACCGCTCCGTCAACGCCGTCCGTGGGGTATTGAACGGCCTGGACCTGTAGGCGCCCGCCCACCTGATTTTCGGAATCATAACGGGGAAAAGGGGAGCGCCCTCTGATGCGCCCCCCTTGCCGTTATTTCTTGCCTTTAGATTTAGAAGCGGTAACCTGGCCGAAATCCTGAACAGCATCAGTTTTACCATAGCTCGCTCGGGACGGTTGTCTCACTCGATGTTAATTGTCGTTTCCGCTTTGGCCGGCCCGGTCTTCGGCAGGCGGATCACCAGGACGCCGTCCTCCAGTTTGGCGCCCGCCCTCTCCCGGTCCACTTCGGCTGGCAAGGTGATCGCCTTTCTGACATAAACCTCGCGGCGCTCCTTACGGTGGTAGTTCCTTTCGCTCACTTCCTCCTCCTGTTCGCGCTTCGCCTCCAGCGAGAGGGTGTTGTCTTCAAGCTGAATACGGATCTCTTCCTTCTTGAACCCGGGCAGGTCGGCCTTGACCACCACGTCGTTGCCTTCCTCGTACACGTCCACTGCGGATTTTGCGTCGTCCTCAAAGGGCTCATCCAAAAGGCGGAAAAGACTCTTCACCGGCTTTCTGATCAACAGCTCAAACCCGTCAAACGGTGACAACTCCTTACGCACTGTGAACACCTCCAATGCTCTTTTACCTAGATGATAAAATTCCCCGTACCCGAAATCAAGAGGGAGGATGGGCCCAGACTCATATTTTGTACTCGGCTTGCATCTATGCAAGGCATGCCGGCTGGGATGGAACCAGGCCGTCATGCAAGGTTGTATTGACCTGGGAAGAGGGTGTCGGTTAGCATGGGGTTACCTTCCGGCAAATCAGGCTTTCAGGAATGCGGCCCTCAGGTCCCGACCGGGGCAGGACTGACGCATGACCGGGGGCGGATACTTGACAGGGCAGGGGAGACGGCTATTGATTACCATCGGGTTTTCGCCCCACCGGGTGGAGGCTCTGGAGCACATAGCCCGGGAGATGGAGACGCATAACCTTATCATCCTGGAAGAGCCGCCGGACCCGGTGTTCCGGGAGATGCTGGCGGGGCGGATGGGGGTCGAGGCCTACGTTGAAGAGATGGTGCCGGCCTTTCCGGAGTTCACCCGACACACGTGCCTGCTCCTGCAGCGCCTATACGGAGCCGGCCAGCGCATCGAGCAGGTGGAGCCCTACCTGGAGCGTATGGAGCGGATTTACGACCTCCTGGACAACCAGGGCGTCGGGCCGGAGCGGATCCGGGAGATGCCGGAGGTGGGGGAAGTCTACCTGGCGGAGGCGCACGCCACCGCCGCGCTCATGAATTTCTACCGGAAAATCGGGGGCGGGGACTTCGGGACCGCAGTGGCGGCCTGCCGGGAGTTTGCCCACGCGGACGCAGCCAGACTGCGGCTGCGGGCGCGTTTGCGGGCGGAGGCGGTGGCCGACGCGGTGCGGTCGGGCGCCTTTCGGGGAAAGGTTTACGTGGAGGCCGGATACATTCACCTGGCGTTCTTTATCTTCTTGCGGCAGCAGTTGGCGGCGGGAGTGGGGGACCCCGACCCTAACGCCCCTGTCCAGGTCCGCCCGCGCTACCTTTTGAAGGCGGCCCTGGACGAGATCGCCGGGCCGCGGGCGCCGCGCCAGCTATATTCGCCCGGAGACGTCCTGACACTGCGCGCCGTTTTCCGGATCCCGACCAGCAGGGCGGGGGAGGAACTGCTGGCTGCGCGCGCCATTGTCTATACCGCCCTCTTGAGCAAGAAGGAAAAGGTGCCGACCGTGCGCCTGGCGTACCCGCACCTGACGGAGGAGTTGCGGCTCCTGGCACACGTGCGGGGCCTCGACTACGCGGCCTGTGAGGCGGCCTTTTTCCGGTACTTGAGGAAATATACCATGTGACCGGAGATCGCTCCTTAGAGGAAATAGACCATGTGACCGGCGGTCGCGCCTCAGACGTGCTTTTAAAGGGAGTTACCAATACATGGCAAACAGCGATGCCCTCGCCGCCTACCTGCTGAAATTGGCGGCGGTTTTCGGCCTCGGCGCGGCGCCCTGGGTCGAGATTTTCGCGGCCGTGCCGGCAGGGGTGGTGATGGGCCTGACGCCGGCAGCGGCGGCGGCGGCCGCCGTAGCCGGAAACGTCGTCTCGGTCGTGGCGTTGGTGGCGGTATTGCCGCGTTTGAAGGACTGGATTGCCAAAACTTTCCTGCCGACGCGGGGGCAGGAGGGAAGGGAGGGCGCCCCGGGTCAGCACAGGCGGTTCCAATACCTTTGGAACCGGTACGGCGTGCCCGGCGCGGGCCTGGGGGCGCCGGTGGTCACCGGCACGCACCTGGCGGTTGTGCTGTGCGTGATCTTGGGCGCTTCGGCGGGCCGCACGCTGGCCTGGGTCACAATCGGGATTCTTGTTTGGGGGGTAGTGCTGGGGGTGGCCTGCCAACTGGGCCTGGAGGGGCTCCGGCACTTGGTCCCGGAATGGGCGTTTATGAGCCTTCAGCCCTGATCCCGGGCGGTCCACGCAAAATCCGGGTTTTTTGTTTTCCGCGCTACTTCCGATAATAGATATTATGTTGCCTAAGTGGGCGATTTTGCTTCGGCGGCAGGGGCTATTCCACGCGGTTAAAGGCGCGCATGCTGAGGGCGACCATCAGGACCGAAAAACCCGCCAGCACCAGGACGTCGTAGTACAGCGGGTAGTAGACCACGAAATCCTTGGCCGGAGAGTCGGTGAACATGATGTTGCGGAGGGCGTCGACGCCGTAGGCGACCGGATTGAGCTTCATCACGGCCTGCATCCATTCCGGGGCGACGCCGATCGGGAAAAAGGCGCCGCTTAAGAGAAACAGCGGGACGATGATGAAGTTCATGATCATGTGGAACCCCTCCATGCTCTCGGTATTGGCGGCCACCACCGTGCCGAAAGAGGTGATGGCGAAAGCCAGCAGAAAGAGCAGGGGCAGGATCTGGATAATTGAGGACGGGGACAGCGCCAGCCCGGCCAGCGGGGCCAACGCCAGCAAAATCGCGCCCTGAAGCAAGGCGGTCGTGCTCCCGCCCAGGGCCTTGCCGACCGCGATAGCGCTGCGCGGCACAGGGGCCACCAGCACCTCTTTCAAAAAACCGAATTCACGGTCCCAAATGATGGATACCGAGGCGAACATTGACGTGAATAGGATGGTCATCGCCACGATTCCGGGATACATAAAGCTCAAGTAGTCGAACCCTTCGATGTTGAGTTGGAACATCTCCCGCAGCCCCTGCCCCATAATCACCAGGTACAACAGGGGCTGGCCCACCATCGCCAGCAGGCGCGTGCGTTCCCGGAAGTATTTCTTGATCTCGCGCAGCCAGATCACGTACACCGTGACCCCAAAGGTCTTCAATTCCAACCGCTATCTTCCCTTTCTGGTCCTGGCTCTGCGGGACTGGCGTATCTTTTCCAGGGAATCGGCCGCTTCTTCACGGATCGCCCGGCCGGTCAGGCTCAAAAACACGTCCTCCAGGGTGGGCTTGCTGATTTCGAGCGCGGTGAGATCCGGAACGGCGGCCGCAAGGCGGGGCATTAGTCGCCCGCCGGCCCCGTTTACCGCCGGCACCTGAATCACCCGGTCACCCTGCAGCACCGCGTCCAGTCCCAGCTCCTCCCTGATTATGCGGAGGGCGTCTTCCGGATTTCGGGTTTCAACGGTAATCAGGCCGGCCTCCAACGTGGCCTTGAGCGCCGCGGGGCTGTCCAGGGCGACGATCCGGCCGTGGTCGATAATCCCGACCCGGTCGCAGGCTTCCGCTTCCTCGATGTAGTGGGTGGTCAGGAAAACGGTTGCCCCTTCCGTCCGGCGGATCTCGCCGATGTATTCCCAGATGTGCCTGCGGGTTTGGGGATCCAAGCCCACCGTCGGTTCATCCAGGAACAGGACGCCCGGCCGGTGCAAAAGGCCCCGGGCGATCTCCAGGCGGCGCTTCATTCCGCCCGAGAACTTCTTGACCAAATCGTTCCGGCGGTCGGCCAGTCCGACCAGCTCCAGGAGTTCGAGGATTCGCGGCCCGGTTTCCCGGCGGGCAACCCCATACAGCATGGCGTGCAGCTGCAGGTTTTCCCGCGCCGTCAGGCGGTCGTCCAGGCTGGGGTCTTGAAACACCATGCCGATGGAGCGCCGCACCGCGGCCGGCTCGCGCACCACGTCAAAACCGTTCACCCGGGCCATGCCGCCGCTGGGCCGCAACAGCGTCGCCAGGACCTTGATGGTCGTGGTCTTACCCGCTCCGTTCGGGCCCAGGAAGCCGAAGAACTCCCCCTTCCCCACCGTGAAGGAGACTTCGTCGACCGCCGTGAACTCCTTGAATTTCTTGGTCAGCTTCCGGACCTCGATCATCAGGCGACGCCCCTAACCGTAGAAAGGGCTGCCCTCCGGTGCAGCAGCCTTCCGGTATGCGTTCATGAAGCTATGCGTTCTATGCCTTCCACCTGGGGGTGCCGATCATAGGGTGCAGCAGTCTTCCGGCATGCATTCATATAGCTATATAATGCACGTTGTCTCGGGCAAGAGCAAATCTTTTTCCGGCTCGGGCCAAATACGGAAGGAGCCCTACGCGCATACGCCCCTGACGGGCACGCGCCTCCGCTCCGGGCGGGCACCACCTACGCTCCTTACAGGCACGGTACGCATAAAACCGGCAAGAGCTGATTCCGGCGTAAGGCCTATTCTCGGGGGAGGGTGATCGGCGCATTGGCCGGCGCCTAAATGCCCAGGTAGGCCCGGCGCACGTCCGGGTTGCCGGTCAGTTCGGCCGCCGGCCCGAAAAGAGTGATCTGCCCGGTCTCCAGCACATAGGCGCGCTGGGCGACGGACAGGGCCATGTGGGCGTTTTGTTCCACGAGGAGAATGGTAGTCCCCTGTTCATTAAGTTCCCTGATAATGGCAAAGATTTCCCGCACCAGCATCGGGGCGAGCCCCATGGACGGCTCGTCCATCAGCAAAAGCTTGGGCCTGGACATCAGGGCCCGCCCCATGGCCAACATCTGCTGCTCCCCGCCGCTCAAAGTGCCGGCCAACTGGCGGCGACGCTCCAGAAGGCGCGGGAAGCGTCCGAAAACCCGCTTCATAGCCTCTCGTGTTTCCCGCCCTCCTCTCGCCACGTATGCGCCCATCTCGAGGTTCTCCTGTGCCGACATGGTGGTGAATACCCGGCGCCCCTCGGGCACATGGCTGATGCCCATGGCCACGACCTTGCTGGGCGAGGCGCGGGTGATGTCCCGGCCGTCGAACAAAATCCGCCCTTTGCGGGCACGGACCAGGCCGGAAATGGTCCAGAGGGTGGTGCTTTTCCCGGCGCCGTTTGCCCCGATCAGGGCGACGATTTCCCCCTCGTTCACCGTCAAGGACACACCGGTCAGAGCCTCAATGCTGCCGTAGTTAACCGAGATGTTGTCGAGTTCCAGCAGCACTACCCCACCTCCTTCCCCAGGTAAGCCTCGATCACCCGCGGGTCGGCCCGGACCTCCGCCGGGGTCCCGGTGCAAATCTTCCGTCCGTAGTCCAACACGGTGATCTTCTGGGAGAGGGCCATCACGAATTTCATGTCGTGCTCCACCAGAAAGATGGTGATGCCCTGTTCCTGGATCCGCTTGATCAGATGTAAAAGGCTTTGCTTTTCCTGCGGGTTCATCCCGGCGGCGGGTTCGTCCAGCAAAAGAAGTGCCGGCTCGGACACCAGGCCGCGCGCGATTTCCAGGCGCCGCTGCTCCCCGTAGGAGAGGTTTTTGGCCAGTTCGTCCTTCTTGCGGGCGAGCCCCACCAGTTCCAAGGCCGACAGCGACGCCCCGGTCATATCCCGCTCCTCGGCCTTGAACCCGGGGTAGCGGATGAGCGCACCCAGGACGTTGGTTTTGCCCCGGGAATGGCGGCCCACCTTGACGTTGTCAAGCACCGAAGCGTTCTTGAACAGGCGGATGTTCTGGAAGGTGCGGGCAATCCCGGCGGCGGCGATGTCGTAAGGATTCAGGCGCGTGATGTCCCGGCCCCGGAACCGGATGCTCCCGGAGCTCGGGCGGAAAATACCGGTGACCACGTTGAAGACCGTGGTCTTCCCCGCCCCGTTCGGGCCGATGAGGGCCCTGATGGAGCCGGACTCGATGTTCATGTCCAACTGCTGCACCGCGGTGAGCCCGCCGAAGTTCACCGTCACGCTTTCCAGTTCAAGCAGGACCTCGGGCATCCGCCCCCACCTCCCTAACCTACGCCCCACCGGCCGGTGTGGCGGTGTTTCTCAGCCGCGACCACAGGAGCCTGAAGCTCGCCACGAGGTCTACCCCGCCCAGGAGCCCGCCGGGGCGAAAGATCATCATGAGCACCATCAGGACCCCGTACATCATCATCCGGTACTCGGCCGAAAACCGGAGCATTTCCGGCGCGATGGTCAGGATCGTGGTGCCGAGCACCGCGCCCGCGATGCTGCCCAGGCCGCCCAAAACCACGAAGCACAGGATCTCGAAGGAACGCGCAAACCCGAAGTCCGCCGGGTTCAGGTACTGCAGGAGATGCGCGTAGAGCCCGCCGGCCAGGCCGGCGCAAAACGAGCCGATGGCGAACGCCCCCACCTTGTACCACAGGCTCTTGATACCCATGCACTCGGCGGCGATCTCGTCCTCCCGGATGGCGACCAGCGCCCGGCCGAACCGGGAGTGGTTCAGGCGGTACATCGCCCAGACGGTCAGGATCACGAGCACGTAGACGGTGACCAGGTTCGTCTCCCGGGGGATCCCGGCCAAGCCGCGGGCCCCGCCCGTGATCTCCAGGTTCATGAACACCACGCGCACGATCTCGGCGAAGCCCAGCGTGGCGATGCCCAGGTAGTCGCCGGTGAGCCGCATGCTCGGAAACCCCACCAGCACTCCGGCCAGGGCGGCCACGACGGCCCCCGCCAAGAGGCAGGCCAGAAACGGCAGGTCCAACCGCAAGTTCATGAGCGCGGCGGTGTAGGCGCCGATGCTCAGGAAAGCGGCGTGGCCGAACGAGAGCTGCCCGGTCACCCCGGTGATGAGGTGCAGCCCCAGGGCCGCGATCAGGAAAATCCCGAGCAGGATCAGGACCTGGACGTGGTACGGGTTGATGAACTCGCGGATCAGGTCGTCCATCACGCTACACCTTTCTCTGCTGCGGCTGGCCCAAAAGGCCCGCAGGCCGGATCAGCAGGACCAGGATCAGGAGCCCGAAGGCGATGGCGTCCCGGTAGCTCCCGAAACCGGCGGCCACCCCGAGCACCTCGGCCACACCCAGGAAAAGCCCGCCGAGCACCGCGCCCGGCACGCTGCCGATGCCGCCGACCACGGCGGCGCAGAACGCCTTGAGTCCGGCCATGACGCCCATCAGCGGGAAAACGGAATTGAAATACATGCCCACCAGCACCCCTCCGGCCCCCGCCATCACCGCACCCAGGGCGAAGGTGAAGGAGATCACCGCGTTCACGTTGATGCCCATGAGGCCGGCGGTGTGCAGGTCTTCGGAGGTGGCCCGCATGGCTTTGCCCATTTTAGTCCGCCGGATGACCAACTGGAGAGTGACCATCAGGCCGGCGGCCACCAGGAGAATCACAATCTGGACGGTGGAGATGTGCAGCGGCCCGACGGTGTAGATGGTGTTCTTAACCACCTGGGGAAAACCCACGGGCTGAGGGCCTTTGATCAGGGTGACCAGCGTCTGAATAAAAATAGAAACGCCGATCGAGGAGATCAGCGGGGCCAAGCGGGTGGAGCCGCGCAGGGGACGGTAGGCCACGCGTTCGATGCTCACGGCCACGATCAGGCAGGCCAGCATCGCCGCGCAAAGGGCGAGCCAGACGTCGGCGCCGAGCACGACCGCGGTCAGCCCGACGAAGGCGCCGATCATGTACACGTCACCGTGGGCGAAATTGATGAGCTTGATGATGCCGTACACCATGGTATAACCCAGGGCGATGAGCGCGTAGACCGAGCCGAGCGTGATTCCGTTTAACAGCTGCTGCAAGAACGTCTGCAGATCCATCTGCGGCCTCCACACTTAAAGCGGCAGCCACTGCGCAAAGGCAATGGCCGCCGCAAATCGGGTCACCGGACGTTACATATCCACGGGGATAACGGCTTTGACGGCCCAGTCGCCGTCTTTGACCTCCAGCAGGTAGACCGGGCTCTTGATCGGCTCCCGGTCGGGACCGAAGGTGATGGTTCCGGAGACGCCTTCCCAGTCGGCCGTGAGCTTCAGGGTTTCCTTGAAGTCGGCCGGCGCCGCGCTGTTGGCGGCGACGATGGCGTCCGCGATCAGCATCACGGCGTCGTAACCCTGGGCGGAGAACATGTCGGGCAGCTTGCCGTATTCGGCTTGGTACTTGTTGATGAATTCCAGCGTCTTGGGGCTTGCGCCGCCAAGGTCAACGGCAAAACCGGTGTAGACCATGCTGCCTTCCACCGCGGCCTCACCGAGTTCCCAGAGGACCGACGAAAGCAGGCCGTCACCGCCGGCCATGACGTGGTCCAGGCCCTGGGCGCGCACTTCCTTCATGAACAGGCCGCCCTCGGTGTAGTAACCGGTGAAGATAATCCCGTCGAACGTGTTCTGCTTCAGGGCGGTAACCTGGGCGGCGAAGCTCTGGTCGCCGTCCTGGATGCTCTGCTCGGCGACGATCTCAACGTTGTTCACTTGCAGGCTGTCACGGAAGAGCTTGCTTAAGCCCACGCTGTAGTCGTTGTTGGTGGAGGTCACCAGCGCCACTTTGCTCCAGCCGAGCTCCTCAGCCAGGTACTTGGTCACCGCCGGCGCGCCCACCCGGTCGAGCAGCGTGTTGCGGTAGATGTAATCGCCGATTTCCACCACGCCTTCGCCCACGGCACCCGCGGACATCAGGACCACGCCCGCTCCCTGGGCGATCTCCGCGGCGATCTTGGTGATGCCGGTGGTCGGGTCGCCGACGATGGCGACGACACCCTCGGTGATCAGCTTCTGCGTGACGTTTGCGCCTTCGGTGCCGGTGCTGCGGTGGTCGTCTTCCACAATTGCCAATTCTTTGCCCAGAAGACCGCCGGCCGCGTTGAGGTCATCAACGGCCATCTGCATTCCCTTGAGGGTCTCAATGCCGTAGCTCGCGTGACCCCCGGTCTTGGCGCCGAGGAAACCGATCTTGATGGTCTCTTCCGCCTGGGGGGTGGGGGTCCCGCCGCCGCCGCAACCGGCAACGACGCCGAACACGAACAGTAGGGTGATGATGAGCGCGGTAATCCTACTTCTTCTGTACACCTGTGTGCCTCCTTAATTCCGTTTAAAAGCAACACGCCGGCAAAAGACCGGGAACCCCTTCTCACCCCCCAGGTTCCGGGTTCCAATGCTCTGGACAAAACTCCATAACGTGAGTTCTTTCAACGGCATGTTCCGGTTTTCCTGCCGGAGTTCCCCATTTTAGCGGTCAGGGAGTATCTTCCGGGCCTAGGTCCGGCGCGCTTCTTCCGGCACATGTCTCCCCGGCCCGGCCACCGAGGTGCTGAAGACGCATAGGCCGGTGATAATCACGGCACCACCGGCAAGCTGCAGAGCACCCGGCACCTCGGCGAAAATGAAGTAGGCCAGGATGGTGGCTCCGACCGGTTCGCCCAGGATGCTCACCGAGACGACGGCTGCCTTTACATAGCGCAACGACCAGTTGAGAACCATGTGCCCCAGAATGGTCGGAATCAAGGCCAAGGCCAAAAACCAGGCCCAAGTTTGCCCGGGGTAAGGATAGAGCGGGGTGCCCGTGGCCAGGTTGGCGGAAAGCAGCGCCGCCGCCGCGGTGCCGAAAACCACGAAGGTGTAGGTCGCGATGGGCAGTCGGGCGCGCAGGCTCCGGCCGATCAGCACGTAGCCGGCCACGAAGAAGGCCCCGGAGAAGGCCAGGAGGTCGCCGTACAGCGCCGTTCCGCCCACCTGAAAATCGTTGACGCCGATCAGGACGCTGCCGGTCAGGGCCAGCCCCGCGCCGGCCAACGCCCGGGCGGTCAGCCCCTCCTTCAGGAACAGGTAAGCCCCGGTGACCACGAACAGGGGCTGCATAGTGACCAGGATAGTTGAGGAAGCCACGGTGGTGTAGTTCAGGGAGGAGATCCAGACCGCGAAGTGCGCCGCCAGAAGCAGGCCGGCCAGGGCGGCCAGAGCCAGGTCACGGCCCGAAATCTGCTTCAGTTCCCGGTGTCCGGCCCGGTCGAGCGCAAAAGGCATAATCAGCAACACGGTAAAGGCGAGGCGGTAAAACGCGATTACCAGGGGCGGCGCCTCCGCCAGTTTGGTGAAGATCGCCGAAAAAGAGACGGCCGCCACCCCGATGACGATCGCCAGGTAAGGATTGACGAAAGGCTTTTCGGGGCCCGGGGCAGCCCGGCTTACCGCCTCACCCATTGCCCGGCCTCAGACCAAACACTCTCTCACCATCTCGCCGAAGTGAAAACGGATCACCGCTTCTCTCAAATCCATATCCTGATATCCTCCAGCATACGTACTTAAAGGTAGCATGCCCTGATTTTGGCATCAATCTATTCTTTTTGCGGTTCAACCTCTACCCTCTGATTCCGGCCCAAGGCCGGCGGGGTCCGGGTGGCGGGCAACGGAGCGGTAATTTTTTGCATTCTGGTGGGCGCCACGTCTTGTTCGCCCAATTTCGAAGTACCCTTAAATTCTGACATTGACACCTGCTAAAGTCAAGAGATGTAAAACCGGCTCGATTTTGGGCAGGAATCTCAGTCTTAAAAGCGAATTATGAAAGTTGGGCATTTTTGAGCGGCTTGAAAGGAGGTTGAGGAAGCAAATAGTTTAAGGGTACGCCCCAGTTTGACTTTCTACTAGCTCGGGAAAACGAGAGGAGGGAAAATCTTGCCCAAGGTTAACAAAAAAGTCCTAGCATTGTTCTTTCTGGTCACCTTTTTGTTCGTGGTCGTCGGTTGTGGCGGCGGCCAGCAGACCCCCACTCCCGCTCCGGCCCCGGAAACAACCAAACTGACGGTTGCGTCCGACACGGCGTACGCCCCCTTTGAAATGCAGGGCGGGCCGGGAGAGCCCACCTACGTCGGCTTTGACATGGATTTGATCCGCGCGATCGGTGAGGTGTTAGGAAAAGAAGTCGAGATCATCAGCATGGGCTTTGACGGCATCATCCCGGCGCTGCAGAGCGGCAGTGTGGACTGTGCCATCTCCGCCATGACCATCACCGAAGAGCGGGCCAAAGTGGTCAACTTCTCCGAGGCGTACTACGAGTCGGGCCTCATCACCGCGGTGCGGGCCGACAACAACGACATCAATGGTTTTGAGGACCTGGCCGGCAAGAAGATCGCCGTCCAGATCGGCACCACCGGCGCGCTGAAGGCCGAGGAAGTGCCGGACGCCAAGATTACCACCTTCAACACCATCGACCTGGCTTTCCTGGAACTGAAGAAAGGCGCGGTCGACGCCGTCATCAACGATGCCCCGGTCACCCTGTACTTCATCCAGCAGGGCAATGACGACGTCAAGGTGGTCGGCGGCCTCCTGACCGGCGAGTTCTACGGCATCGCCGTGCCCAAGGCCAAGCCGGACCTCCTGGACGAGATCAACGGCGCCCTGAAGACCCTGAAGGAAAACGGCACCTTCGACCGGATCTACATGGACTGGTTTGGTCAGGAGCCGCCGGACACGATTCTGCAGTTCTAACAGCCTGGTCTCTCGAATGTGCGTGACACCACCCGGTGTCGCGCACATTCGCGTTTGACCGCCCTGGAGTGAAATCCTTTGCAGGTAATCCTCGACGCGCTGCCCCTTCTGTTGGTCGGCGCGAAACTGACCCTCCAGATCACCGTCCTTTCGGTCGGCTTCGGTTGTATCATCGGGCTCTTTGCCGGGCTTTGCCGCCTGTCGCGGAGCCGAGTGCTGCGCTACCTCGCCACCGGCTACGTCGACTTTTTTCGGGGCACACCCCTGCTGGTGCAGATCTTCATGCTCTATTTCGGGCTGCCGCAGGTGATCGAGATGGGTCAGGTCCACCTGCTGAATGAATACGGCATCCCGAAAATGGTCGACGTCAGCAACTTGTCGCGGTACTGGATCGCGGTCCTCGGCTGCAGCCTGAACAGCGGCGCGTACATCGCCGAGATCTTCCGGGCCGGGGTGCAGTCCATCGAGCGGGGTCAAATGGAGGCCGCGCGCTCCCTGGGCATGACCCAGAACCAGGCCATGGGCTACGTGATTCTGCCTCAGGCCTTCAAGCGGGTGATCCCGCCCTTGGGCAACGAGTTCATCGCGATGCTGAAAGACACCTCGCTGCTCTCCGTGATCGGCGTAGAGGAGCTGACGCGCAAGGGCCAACTGATCATCGCCGTGAACTACCAGTCCGCGGCCGTCTGGTTCGCGGTGGCCATGATCTACCTGATCATGACCCTCGCCTTTTCGCGCATCGTGGACTGGCTGGAAAGGAGGCTCAAGACCGATGATCGAAGTTAGGGACCTTTACAAGGACTTCAAGTCCCTGAAAGTGCTCCAGGGCATCAATTGCCGGGTGAAGGAGGGCGAGGTGGTCTGCGTCATCGGTCCCAGCGGTTCGGGCAAGAGCACTTTTTTGCGCTGTTTGAACCTCCTGGAAGAGCCGACCAGGGGCGAGATCATCATCGACGGCGTGTCGCTCACCGACAAGCGTACGAACATCAACAAGATGCGGCAGAAAGTCGGCATGGTGTTCCAGTTGTTCAACCTCTTTCCGCACAAGACAGCCATTCAGAACATCATGCTGGCACCCCTCAAGGTGGCCCGGCTTTCCCGGGCCGAGGCCGAAGAACGGGCCCGGTCGCTGCTGGAGAAGGTGGGCTTGCAGGAGAAGGCCGACAACTACCCCGGGCAGCTTTCCGGCGGTCAGCAGCAGCGGGTGGCCATCGCCCGCGCCCTGGCGATGCAGCCGAAGGTAATGCTGTTTGACGAGTGCACGTCCGCCCTGGACCCGGAGATGGTCAAGGAGGTCCTGGCGGTGATGAAGGACCTGGCGCGTGACGGAATGACCATGGTGGTGGTCACGCACGAGATGGGTTTCGCGCGCGAAGTCGGCGACCGCGTGCTCTTCATGGACGACGGCAAAATTGTGGAAGAAGGCCTGCCCTCCGAGATCTTCACCTCCCCCCGGGAAGAGCGCACCAAGTCGTTCCTGAGCAAAATCCTCTAAACCCATCCTAACGCCATAGCGAGTTGTTTTGGTTAGCATGACTCATTTGCCCGCGGCATCCAGATAAGCGACCGCGTGCAGCGCGGCCACCTGCCCCTCCCCCACCGACTTGCCCAATTGGTAAGGTTTGCCGGTGCAGTCCCCGGCAGCGAAGATCCCGGGGATGCTGGTCTCCATACCCCGGCCGACCTTGATGTGGTTGCCTTCCAACTCCAGGCCGGGCACCAGGTCCTGCGGCGGAAAGGCTTCCCGGAAAACGAACACGCCCTCGACTTCGACGGTCCGCTTATCCAGTTCCAGCGCGCTCACCGTACCGTCCGCGCCCAGGATTCGGACCGGCTTCATCCCCTTGAGCAGCTCGATGTTTTCCTGTTCAAAGCGCGGGGGCTCGGTATGCATGCACACGTAGTAAACCCGGGTACAAAAGCCGGCCATATATACGGCCTCTTCGATGCCTTCCCTGGTGTAGTCGATGATCGCCACCGTTTTCCCTTGAAATAAGGGGCCGTCGCAGGTCGCGCAGTAGCTGACGCCGCGCCCGATCAGGACCTCCTCCCCCTCCAGCGTCCGGGCCACGGCCATCCCCACCGCCAGGATCACCGTGCGCGCCCGGTGGATGCGGTCTTTGATCGCCAGGCCGAACAATCCGTCCTCGTCCGGAAAAACGTTGATCACTCGCTTGTTGACCATCGGAATGTTAAATTCCCGGACGTGCGCGACAAACTCCCGGTGCAGCGCCTCGCCGGTGACCCCGGGCCGGCCCAGGAAATTGTCCACCCGCGGGGACCGGTTCACTTTCGATACACAGAACTCCCCCCCGAAGAGAATCACCTTTTTGCGCCGCACCGCCGCGTTCAGGGCCGCCGACAGACCGGCCGGCCCGCAGCCGATTACCGCCACATCATACACTTCCGGCTCCGCCATCTTTTCCGCCAGCTTTCCGGCTCAAAGTTTTATGCCTTCGCCCTCATTCTGCCGGTTATGCCCAAGTTTTAATCCGGTACCGCCGCAAATCTCCGGTTTAGCAGGAGTGTTTTTACTTCAGGTCGATGATCAGGGACTCCTCCTTGCAGTTTGGGAAATGAGGGCAGTTTATGCATTCCTTCCAGACCTTCTGGGGCATCTGCTCCTTGGGCACCCGGCGGAAACCGCACTTCTCGAAAAAGGCCGGCTGATAAGTCAGCGTGAAGACCCTGGGGATGTGCAGCTCCCAGGCGTCCGCAAGCAGCATTCCCACCAACCCGCGGCCGATCCCGCGGCCGGTCATTGTCTCCACCACCGCCAGAGCACGGATTTCGGCCAAGTCCTCCCAGATGATGTGCAGGCCCCCCGCGCCGATCACCTGCCCATTCTCCTCCGCGACGGCGAACTCCCGGATGCTCTCGTACAACAGCGCCCGTGACCGGGCCAGCATAAGTCCCTTGGCGGCGTAATGACTGATCAAACCATGGATAGCCTCCACATCGGTGATCCTGGCTTTGCGGTACTGCACCCTCCCCCTCCTCCGGGGTCAAACCTCTGGTTTTTTAGTTGCTGAATATCTGCACAGTCTACGTTCGTCATTATTGAATCACGACAGTGACGATTAACAACCACCAAAACCGCCGTGCGATTCGAACCACAAGGACAGAATAACACTGCTTGTGATCCGGCACAAGGCTTAGGTGGCCCGGTAGTCCGCCCTTAAGAAAACAAAGGTTTGACCCCGGTTGTGGTATGATGGGACAAACATCCGGCTTGAGAGCCGATTCACATTCCGGGTCAAGCGCCCGGGGAGGGATGGCTATTAAAAGGTTGCACATTGACGGCGCCCAGATGTCCGGCAGCGGCACCATCGTCAGGTACGCGGTCGCCCTTTGCGCTCTTGCCGGACGGGAGCTGCACCTGACCAATATCCGGGCCCGGCGTGACAAACCGGGGCTGCGCCCCCAGCACCTGCGGGCGGTCGAAGCGGTCCGTGACCTGTACGGCGGCCGGCTGGAAGGGGCAGCGGTGGGCGCCTCGGAAATCCTGTTCCGACCGGGCACAGCGTTCCGTGGAGGAAATCACCGCTGGGACATCGGGACCGGCGGCTCGGCCGTAATGCTGGCCCTCACCATTTTGCCCCCGTCCGTCCTTGCCGCCGCCCCGGCCTCGTTCCACATCACCGGGGGACTCTTTCAGGATTTCGCGCCCACCGCCTTCCACCTCCGGCAGGTGTTGCTTCCGCTCCTGCGCCGGATGGGGGCGGACACCCGCCTGGAGATTGTTCGCCCCGGCTACGTGCCGAAGGGGGGCGGCGAATTGTACCTGGAGGTAAGACCGGCCGTCGGGGGCTTGAAACCGCTGGTGCTGACCGAGCAAGGGCGTATCGAGTCCGTGTCCGGAATCGCCTTGAGTTCCCACCTGTCGGACCGCCAGGTGGGTGAGCGCATGGCCGCCGCCGCGGCCAAGGTGTTCCGGACGGCAGGTCACGAGACGCGCATCGAGGTGACCGAGGACACCCAATCCGTGCAGCCCGGCGCCGCCCTGGCGGCCTGGGCGGTCACCGCCGCCGGGTGCATCATCGGGTCGGACCAGGCGGGACAGCCGCGCCGCCCCGCGGAACACATCGGACGCCACGTGGCCCGGACCCTGCTGGCGGACCTGGCCGCCGGAGCCACGGTGGACCGCTTCGCGGCCGACCAGTTGGTGATCTTCGCCGCCCTGGCCCGGGGGGAATCCGTCTACCGGGTGCCAGTGGTCACCGAACATTTGGAAACCAACCTGTGGCTGGTGGAGAAGATTCTCGGCGCCAAGGCAGGCGTAGAAAACAACGTGGTTCGGATTCACGGCGTGGGGTTTTCGGCCGGGCCTCCGTGAAACCCGGTCAATCATATTCCCCTACTCTCCTTTTCACCCAATCTATGGCAAAACCAGGTTCCTTTTTTCCGCCAGCGTGTTCAGGTCGTTTACCTTCACCAACCCGTTCGAGAGCGTGTAGAGATTGTCGTTGATGTGCAGGATCCGGTTGACGTCCCGGTCGTTCCCGGGCCACCAGTTGCCGGACTTGACGTAGTCGGCGTCCGTCAGGTGCGTGATCCGGCCCTTCAGCATAAACCCGCGCTCCAGGGTCAGTTCGTACACGTAGGCCCCCTGGAACACGAACGTGCCGAATTCCCACTGCGGTGTCGCGCTGGTGCGCTGCTTGATCTCGGCCACCGTGACCGGGAAAGCGAACAGGTTCTTCTCCCGGTGGTACCACAACGCCTTGTGGTTGTTCAGAATTTCGGAGTTGGTGCCCCGGTCGCCGATGCCGACCGAGAACTTCTCCACCGGGTTCTTGACGTCCGTGACGTCGAACAGGGATAACTTCATTCCCTGCTCGTAGGCAAAGTCCAGCGGCACTTCCCTCCCGCCCTCTTTGCCGACCGCCTCGACGGCGTCCTTGCCGAAACCGATCAGGTGGTGCTCATCGTAAGGGTGCAGGTAATTCGAGAACCCGGGGATCTTCAACGCCCCGAGGATGGCCGGGTTCTTGGGGTCAGCCAGGTCCAGCACGAACAGCGGGTCGGTGGTCTTGAAGGTCACCATGTAGACCCGCTTCCCCATAAAACGCGCCGAATAGATCCGCTCGCCAGGGGCGATGTCCTCGACCCGGCCGCAAATGCCGAGGTCACGGTCCAGCACGTACAGGGCGTTCCGGGAGTCGCGGCCCCAGGTGTTCAGGGTCGTGGCCACCCGGAAGTGGCCGTCGTATTCGTCCATCGAGAACTGGTTGAGTATGGTGCCGGGCACCTCCCCCTTGCCGGTGTAAGTGACGTCCCCGTCCTTCAGGGCAAACCGGTACACCGTGGTCTGCTCCCGCGGCTCCCGCGGCTCGAACGGGGGCATGACCAGCGGGGCCCTGTCCGGCTCCACGGCCGGGGCCGGCTCGCGCCCACCCGGCATCGGCATCGGCACAACCGGACCGTAGTGGCGCTCGGTGGCCGCGACGTAGAGGTTCTCCCGGGAGGCGTAGATATTCTCGCCGGCGCCGAGATAGGTGCCGATTTCCACTTCCTTCTCCTCGTTCAGGCTGAACCCGGCCATCAAGAGGTAGTTCGGCTGCCAAAAGCCCGGGAAGTAACACACGTCGGTGCAGTCAACATTCACGAACCCGTCCCCCGCCAGGCTGTCCCGGTAGGCCGGCGTCAGCCCCTCCTTGACCGGAAGCCCCGCTTCCCGGAACATGTAGTAGTCCGGGTACTTGTTCGCCACCAGGTACACGTTTTTACCGATTTTTCGCGAGGATACGTAGTTGCCGTCCAATTCCACCTCCCGCACCCGGGTGATGTCGTCCTTGTCCCGCACGTCAAACACCATCGTCTTCACGGTACCGTAGATCGGGTACGGGTGATGCGGGTATACCGCCCGCCCGGGCCGCGCCGACGTCCCCACCACGACCAGGTGTTCGGCGTCCAGGTAGATCTCCCGCGGATGGAACCACTGATCACTGAACTGAATTACCTTCTTCACCGCCAACTCGCCGTGCGGGTAGGCCCGGATGACCATGACCCGCTTGTTATTGACCTGGAAGATGTACCGGCCATCGGTCTTCACAATGTCGGCCTCGTCCACCCCTTCAACCTGAATGTTGGTCGTGGAGTAGTCGCTCCCGGCGCCGCGGTCTCTCGCGACCGGCGGCGCCCCGGGGGCCGCGGACTCCATTGCCGCCTGGTCCTCCATCATCACCTTGGCGTCCATGCGCAAGGGGAAACCATAATTGACATCCCTTTTCTCGTCCAGCAACGCCGCCAGTTCGGTACAGGAGGCCACCGCTGGCAGCTTCGGCGTCTCCGGCTGTACTTGCGCCGTCCCCGGCAGCTTGCCCACCGCAAGCGTCAGGGCCAATACGAACACCACTATCGCGCCCATCATCCGGTACATCCCCAAATCCACTCCTCCCGCCCGGTCCCGCTCGGGGGCCCGGGAATCAATCTTTGAATGCTTGACGTTTTCCCATGCGGAATGGATTTGACGAGCGTTGCCGAAAGTTATTAAATTGAACAAGGTGTTCGGACCGGCTACGGACGGGATTGCGGGTGATTTGGATGGCTCCGGAAGTGCTCATGGAACTGGCCGGGGTTTGGAAAACCTACCGGATGGGCGAAGTGGAGGTCCCGGCCTTGAAACCGACCGACTTGACAGTATACCGGGGTGAGATTCTGGTCATCCTCGGTCCCAGCGGTTCGGGCAAGAGCACGTTGTTAAACCTCATGGGCGGCATCGATCAGCCCAGCGGCGGGCGGCTGCTGTATGAAGGCCAGGATCTGTCGGTCGCCGGCGACAACCGGCTTACCGCCTACCGGCGCCACCACGTCGGCTTCATCTTTCAGTTCTTCGACCTGATCTCCAACCTCACCGTGACCGAGAACGTTGCGCTGGGCGCGGAGATCGCTGGGCGGCGCGGCACCTTCGCGCCCGTCCTCGAGAGCCTCGGCTTGGCCGGAAAGGAAGGCAATTTCCCTTCCCAGCTGAGCGGCGGCGAACAGCAGCGGGTGGCCATCGCCCGCGCCCTCGCCAAGGAGCCGGACCTGATGCTCTGCGACGAACCCACCGGGTCGCTCGACTTCCGTACGGGCCTGCTGGTTTTGCAGCTCCTCCACCGCGCGAGCCGCGAGATGGGCAAGACGGTGGTGATCATCACCCACAACACCCCCATCGGCAAGATGGGCGACCGGGTGCTTTACATGCGCGACGGGGTGATCGATCGTATCGAGGCCAACGAGTCACCGTTGGACCCTACACTCATCAGTTGGTGATCGGACATGCTCGGGCGCAAACTGTTCCGTGACATCAGGAGTTTCAAGGGACAATTCCTCGCTGTCGCCCTCTTGGTGGCGCTGGGTGTCTCCATGTTCTCCTCCATGTACCTGGCGCTGGTCAACCTGCGGGACTCCGCGGAATCAAGCTTTGACCGGCTGCTCCTGGCCGACTGCACCGTGCACTTCGCCGCCGCCCCCGCCGGCCTGTCCGAGGCGGCCCGCGCCATCGAGGGTGTCCGCCTGGTCAGCGGGCGGTACGTGGACGACGTCTCTCTGGACCTCCCGGGCACTCCCGACAAGATGCACGCCCGAATCATCTCCCGGCCCGGACCCGGCGATGACCCGGTGAACGACCTGCACCTGGTCCGCGGCCGCTTCCTGGACGCCGAGGACCGGCGCGGCGTCCTGATTACCAGTGATTTCGCCACCCACCACGGGCTGGAACCGGGCGACCCGGTCCATGTGATCGCCGGGGGGCTGCGCCGGGAGCTGGTGATCCGGGGCCTGGTTTTGAGCCCCGAATACCTTTTCGCGGCCCCCAGCCTCGACCAGTTCTTTTCCGGTCACTCGTTCGCGGTTATGTTCGCGACCCGCGACACCGTGGCTGAGATCCTGGGCAGCGGCGGGCAGATCAACGAACTGGCCGTGATCACCGGTCCGGAAGCGGACCCGGCCGCGGTCGAGCAGGCGTTGCGCGAACTGGCTTCCGGTTATGGGTACCGGACCCTGGTCGCGCGGGAGGACCAGTTCAGCTACCGCATGTTGGAGAGCGAGATGGAACAGCTTTCGGCTTGGTCGGTCATGATGCCGGTGATTTTCCTCGGCGCGGCCGTGATGGTCATCCTGGTGCTCCTGGCGCGGATCGTCCGGCAGCAGCGCTCCCACATCGGACTCTTGCGGGCGCTGGGCTACAGCCGGACGCACATCATGGGCTACTACCTCGGTTTCGCCCTGGCCGTGGGAGGCACGGGCTCCGTGGCCGGGACACTCCTCGGCTACTGGCTGTCGGTGAGCATGACCAACATGTACGCCGACTACTTCAACATCCCCTACCTGGTCAGCGGGTTCCACTGGGACGTGCAGCTTTTCGCCGTCGCCTTGGGAGTGGGCACCTGTCTCGCCGCCTCGTTCTTTTCGGCCCGGGCGGCCGCCTCCATCCACCCGGTGGAAGCCATGCGCGCCCCAGCCCCGCCGCTGGGCCGTCGCTTCTGGGGGGAACGCTGGTTCGGCTTCATGGACCGGCTGCCGGTGCTGTGGAAGTTTCCGGTCCGGAACATCACCCGCAACCCGTGGCGGTTCAACTTTTCGGCCGCGGGCGTGGGCGTAGCTTTGGGCTTGCTGGTGCTTTCCGGGTCCTTCTACGATTTGTTCGACGACATGATGAACCGCTACTTCGGGGACATGGTCGGCTATGAAGCCCGCGTCAATTTCACCGGCCCCACCGGCTGGGACGCCGTGAACGAGGTGGCCCTCTGGCCCGAGGTCGACAAAGCCGAAGCCCTGGTCGAGGGAGCGGTGCGCTACCGCAACGGGCACCGGCAGTACGAAGGGCCACTGACCGGCCTGCCGGAGGACGGCCGCCTCCTGGAGTTGCGCCATGAGCAAGGAAACCTGGTCTCCCCGTCACGCGGCGGGATACTCTTGTCTTCGAACCTTTTGAAGGAACTGGACCTGAAGGAAGGGGACACCGTCACCCTGGAACCGATGGTCGCCGGGCTGCCCAGCCGTGACGTTACGGTGGCCGGCACGGTCGAGACAATGTTCGGCATCGGCGGCTTCCTGCCGATCGAGGAAGCGCGCTCCGTATTGGGACCGGGCACGCCCATCTCCGCAGTCCTGGTGACCACCGCTCCCGGGAGCGGCGTGGAGGCGCTCCGGGAGCGCGCCCGGGACCGCCCGTTCGTCGGCGGGGTGCAAAGCATCGCCGAGGCGCGCGCGGAGATCCTGAGCCAGTTGGACCTGATGTACGGCTTCATGGGCGTGGCGCTTTTATTCAGTATGTTTTTGGCGGGCGCCATCGTGTACAGCATGTCGTCCATCACCGCCCTCGAGCGGACGCGCGAACTGGTGAGTTTCCGCCTGCAGGGCATGAGCCGGAAAGGAACTGGCCTGCTGGTCGCCGCGGAGGGGCTGCTGCCCGCCGCTCCCGGCCTCGTGCTGGGGACCGTCATCGGCTACGCCTGGGCCGCCTGGTTCGCCGCCGCCTTTTCCAGCGACCTGATGACCATCCGCCTGGTCATTTACCCGGCCACGGTCCTGTTCAGTGTGACGGGCATAATCATTGCGGTGGCCATGGCCCAGTGGCCGCCCATCCGCAATGTGAACCGCTTAAACCTGGCGGAGGCCTCGAAACACCGTGAATAGGGGGTTTTCTTTGAGATGCTGTCCAGGAGAATGAAAGTCGGACTGGGGATCGTCATTGCCGGGCTGTTGGCGGGCGGCGCTTATTTGGCGTCCGCGCTCCAGCCGGCGGCGGTCCAGACGGCCGCGGTGGTTGCGGCCGACCTCACGGTCACGGTCCGGGGCACCGGGGACGTGAAGGCCGCCGCGCCCGAACACGTGTACGCGGAGGCCGGCGGCAAGGTCGTCTCGGTTGCCGTATCGGCGGGCGACCGGGTGGCGCCGGGCGACCTGCTGGCCACCTTCGACACCGCCGTCCTCCAAGACCGGTTGGCGCTGGCCGCCGCCGAAAGACGGACCCTGGAAGCGCAGCAGGCCGAACTCGCGGAGCAGAACCGGGTGGCGCTGGAGCTTGCCGCCCTGGAACTGGAACGCGCCGAGGCGAATCTTGAGCGCGCCGGGTTCTTGCACGCCCACCAGGCGATCCCCGACGCCGACCTGGAAGACGCGCGCCGGGCAAGGGAGGTGGGGGCGCTGAACTTGGCCCGGGCCGAAGCCGGAAAACTGGCCCTGGACACCGTTACCGCCCGCCTGGACGCCGCCCGCACGCTGGAGCGGCAGGCCGGGCGCCAGCTGCGGCAGGCCCGGGTGACCGCCCCCGCGGCGGGCGTGGTCCTGGAGCGCATGGTCGAGGCCGGGGTCACGGTCGTTCCCGGAACACCGCTCTTCGTACTCGGCGATCCCGAGGTCCTGGAAGTCCACGCCGAGATTGAACCGCGGGACGCGGCGCTGGTAGCGGCGGGCCAAACGGTACGCATCAGGCACCTGGCCGGCGGGCCGACCGTCGCCGCCGGCAAGGTGGCCCGGGTGTTCCCTTCGGGCACCGTGACAGTATCGGCACTCGGAGTAAGGGAATCCAAGGCCCGGGTGGAGATCGAGGTCGCCGCCGAGGTCGCCCGCGAATTGAAGCCCGGCTTCCAGGTAAACGTCGAGGTCGTTATCGAGGAGGCCCCGGGTGAAACGGTGGTGCCCGAGACCGCCTTCTTCCGGCAGGACGGCCGGACCTTTCTGTTCGTCGTCCGGGACGGACGGGCCCTGAAGGTTGAGGTGGTCCCGGGACGCAAGGCGGCCGGTTTGGCGGAAGTAACGGGCGGCCTGAAAACGGGGGAAGAAGTCATTGTCCACCCGGGGTCCGAAGTGCAAGACGGGGCGCGCGTGCAGGCCCGCTAGCTCGTGAGCCGAGCCCATTGCGCATACCGCCTCCACGCCGGTCACCTCCGCGCGCCGGGCGTTGCCCAACACGCGGCGGCGCCAATGGCGATGTCCGGGGCCCCAAGCAAACGGCTTCGGCACTTTGGCAAGGTGGTATTGACGGGGAGTCCGGAGTCAACCATGAATAACGTTGTAAAAAATACAAAACTGATAGTGTAAGTTACGTTTGGAGTCAACTATGAATAACGTTGAACCCGAAGAGCGCCGACAAATTCGGACGATCAAGTTTGGTTCGGAGTCAGTTTATGGATAACGTTGAGCTGATCGCCACGGCCGGCTTCGGCCTGGAGGCCGTGGTCGCCCGTGAGGTGCAAAACCTCGGTTACCAAGACGTAACCGTCGAAAACGGCCGGGTCATTTTCAAAGCCGCTCCGGCGGCCATCTGCCGCGCCAACCTCTGGCTGCGCAGCGCCGACCGGGTGCTGTTGAAAATGGGCGGTTTTCAGGCGCTTACTTTCGACGAGCTTTTTGAACGGACCAAGGCCCTGCCGTGGGAGGAATGGCTTCCGGCCGACGCCGCGTTCCCGGTGCAGGGCAAGTCCGTCAAGTCGAAGTTGTTCAGCGTGCCGGACTGCCAGGCGATCGTGAAGAAAGCCGTGGTGGAGAAGCTGAAACGGCGCTACCGCCGCGAGTGGTTCGAGGAGAACGGGCCGCGCTACACCATCGAGGTGGCGCTTTTGAAGGACGAGGCCACCCTGACCATCGACACCAGCGGCGCCGGCCTGCACAAGCGCGGCTACCGCAAACTGGCCGCCCTCGCCCCGCTGAAGGAAACGCTCGCAGCCGCCCTGGTGCAGCTCAGCTACTGGCGGCCCGACCGGCCGCTCGTCGATCCCCTGTGCGGGTCGGGCACCATCCCCATCGAAGCGGCCCTGATCGGGCTGAACATCGCCCCGGGTTTGGGGCGGGAGTTCGCCGCCGAACACTGGCCGGTGATTCCGGCGGCGCTCTGGAAAGAGGCGCGGGCGGCCGCCCGTCACGCCATCGCTCACGACCGCGAGTTGCAGATCGAGGGCGCGGATACTGACGGCGAGGTGCTCAGCCTGGCCCGCTACCACGCCCGGGAAGCCGGAGTGGAGGAACAAGTGCGCTTCCACCGGCGTCCCCTTGCAGACTTCCGCTCCTGGCTCAAGTACGGTTGCGTCGTCTGCAACCCGCCCTACGGGGAACGGCTGGGCGAAGAAGCGGCCGTGGAGAGGCTTTATGCCGAAATGGGCCGGGTCTTCAGCCGGCTCGATACCTGGTCCGTTTACGTCCTGACCGCGCACCGGGGCTTCGAGCGCCTGTACGGGCGGCGGGCGGACCGAAAACGCAAGCTTTACAACGGGCGCCTCGAGTGCCATTACCACTGGTTTCTCGGCCCCCGGCCGCCCCGGAGCAGCGCTTAGCCCCGGTGGCGCGCCCCGGTCTGTCCCAACGGCCGATGACCTTCATCCACCCGCCGACGGGCTGTGAGGCCGCTTCACGGCGTGGTTTTACCGGCCTGTCGCGGCAATTTGCGCAGCGCGGTTGTGGTCGGCCTGGTTGGGTGCCACAAGTCCGGCGGACACCACCAGCTTGAAGCCGTCTTCCACCGAAATGGGCACAGGGACGGTGTCTTTGCGCGGCACGATGAGCAGATAGCCCTGGGTAGGGTTGAGGGCCGACGGCGCGAACAGTTTGACCATGTCCTCACCGGCCTGGCCGAAAAGCTCCGGTTCGGCCTCGCCGACCAGAAACCCGACAGCCCAGCAGCCCCGGCGCGGAAACTCCACCAGGACCACCTCCCGGAACGCTTGCTTGTCGTGGCGGCTGATCGAGTCGACAATCTGCTTGGTCACTTTGTAGATCGAGTTGGCCAGCGGAATGCGGAGCAGGATCACTTCCCAGAGTTCGAACAGCTTCCGGCCCACCAGGTTGGTGGCCAACAAGCCGGCCAGCAGTACCACCACCACCGTGATCAGGAAACCGAGCCCCGGGAGGTGCCGTCCGATCATAAACATGATGATGCGGCCCACTATCCCGTCGATGAAGACAAAGATGCTCCACAAGAGCCAAACGGTGACGGTGACCGGCAGCAGGACGAAGATCCCGGTCAGCAGGTAACGGCGGATGCTTTTCAGCATTGGTCGACGACCCCCTGTCGGCGGTTCGGCGTTCCTGCCGTCATTGGCAGGCCGCCAGCCGGGCCTTGTGTTCCCTCAGGAACTCCTCGTACTGCGTGTCGATCCGGTTTGCGGTCCGCAGCCACTCCTCGCGGAATTGAGGGGAGTTCTCGGGGTTCACGCGCATTTTGACCCCCGTCTGCTCCTCGATCAGTCGCTGCGTCTCCCCCGCCCGGCGCTCAAAGGCCTCCCGGAGATGCAGCTGCGCCTGGCGGAGCGCCTGCTGATAATAGTCAAAGAGGTACTCCAACTCGCTGAAGATCTGCATTATGGTCTCCCGGTCGCGTTTTAGGAGCCCAATCCCTTCCATCGCCCGCCGGTTGGCCTCGGCCGTGGCCTCGTTGGCCGGCAGGTGCAGGCTCTCAATCAGGATCTCGGCGGCACCGCCCCGGAAATAAGGGCCGCCGTTCTCCGGGTACTCCGCCAGTGCCGCCGCCAGGTCGAAATTGCGCTCCACGAGAAACCGGGCCGCCGCCGATTTGCCGGCGTCCCGGTGTTCCTCCTGTTCGAGTTCTTCATTGGAGACCCGGATATCGGCGATCCGTTCCATCGCCTTCTCCAGAGCGGTTTTGATCCTTTCGGCCAAGCCCGTCACTCCCTCTTTACATTCATCAAGACCTTATCTTATCTAAAGTCTAACCATTTAACAAGTTAAATTTTCCTTCGGTGTTGTTGGCCTGTGATATTGTCACCCCGTAAGCGGTCTGAGAAAATGTCACTCATGAAGAAGGGAGACGTTTTCTTGAAACCCAAGGAAGCCAGGAGACTGGACATCATGGAGCGGGTCCTTGCC
>JBFLXL010000013.1 GCA_040757205.1 Bacillota bacterium | reverse complement strand
CCCCTGGTAGAATACCAGGTAGATAGGCCGGGCGTGTAAGCTGGGCGACCAGTTCAGCGGACCGGTACTAATCGGTCGAGGGCTTGATCTTAAAAATCCACGCTGTGCAGTTTTGAGGGAATATTGAGTGGTCCGTGGTTGGTGGTCAGTGGTCGGAAAGTCACCGACGACGGACGACCGACGACCGACGACCAAAATTTCCGGTGGCAATGGCGGAGGGGCCACACCCGTTCCCATCCCGAACACGGAAGTTAAGCCCTCCAGCGCCGATGGTACTGGGGCCTGCCCCCGGGAGAGTAGGACGCCGCCGGAGAACTAATGAGAAGACCCCGGCTTTGATCAGCCGGGGTCTTCTCATTGCCTGGGGGCCTTTAGCCGGTTTTCGCCGGCTAAGTGCTCCCGGTCAATCGCGAAGATCGGTGCTTCCGGGCGCAAGTTCCACCAAAAACACGAAAAAAGATTGGATATTTACCCAAGCCCGGAAAAGTGTTAGTATGTTATCGGCAAACTGGAATGGGAGGCTTGAGTTGAAGCAATGCACAAACTGGTTCCCAGACTCACCGACTGGTTGAAGGACAAGGTCGCCGGCGCCGGGGCGCAAGGCCTGGTGTTTGGATTGAGTGGCGGGATTGACTCGGCGGTGGTGGCGGCCTTGGCCAAGCGGGCTTTCCCCGACAACTCCCTGGGGGTGATCATGCCTTGTTTCAGCCGCCCTCAGGACGCGGAAGACGCCCGGCTGGTGGCGGAGCACCTGAACCTGCCGACCAAAACAGTCGTCTTGGACCGGGTGTTCGCCGATCTGCTGGTGGAGCTGTGCGGAGAGGATTACAGCCCCTCCAACGAGCGCGACCTGACCGTGGCCAATATCAAGCCGCGGCTGCGGATGACCACCCTGTACTTTTACGCCGCCCGGAACAGCTACCTGGTGGCCGGCACCGGAAACCGCAGCGAAATCATGATCGGCTTTTTCACCAAGTACGGGGACGGGGGCGCCGATCTCTTGCCGCTGGCCAACCTTTTGAAAACCGAAGTCTGGGATATGGCCAGGCACCTGGACCTGCCGGAACGGATCATCGCCCGTGCGCCTTCCGCCGGTCTCTGGCATGACCACGTGGACGAGGACGAATTCGGTTTTTCTTACCAGGAACTGGATGACTACTTGGCCGCCGGAGAGGGTTCCGCCAAGGTGAAAGCGGCCGTCAATAAGTGGATCCGGCGCAACCGGCACAAACGGGAGATGCCCGCGGTACCCCCGTTCTAAGACGGGTCGCTGTACAGGAAAGCAATTCTTTAAGAAGGAAAATCACGGCAAAGGACCAAAGGCGGTCCTTTTCATATTTTTTATGGTCTGCCTGTATCAGGAGCGTCCCGGCTGGCAATAATTACTATCACAACAGGCTAGTTGGGGGTGATGATAGTGGACAGACGCTATACGGTGCCGGGCTTTCTGGTACTCCTGGCCATCCTGACCGTCGCTGGCTTCTGGATCTGGGGCGGGACCGTCGACGGGGCGGACCCGGAACCGGCTGTGGGTGAGCACACCGCTTTCCGGCACTCGATCGTTTACGCCTGTGGCGACCGTGAGACCGGAGCCCAGGGTGTCGCTCCGGCCGAGATCCACGGACTGGACGCGGCGGGAATCAGGCTCCATTTTCCGGATGCGGACGGATGGTCCGTGGTTGCGAACCTGCCTGAAGAACTGGAGGTGGTCCGGCAAAGCACCCTGTTTTGCGCGCGGCACGCCGCCTACCGCCACCTGGGCGTCTTCGAGGGCTATGTGGCCGTCTATGAAGGGCCGCTGGGCGGGGGGGGCGCGGTATCGCAGGTGACGGACATCCCGGTGGAGAACCTGTCCAAGTTTTACCGTGAGCGGCTCGAGCAGTCGATGGCGTTCCGGCTGCAGCCCGAGGGAGTCCAGGCCGGTCTGCGCAAGGAAATGGAGTTCCCGGATGAGGCTACTTTGCACGCGGCCCTGGAAAATCTGGACGAACTGCGGCAGGATTAGCATGGTGGTCGTCGAATAGGCTCTCAGGAGGAGAGCCATGGTTGTCGTTATGGGGCTCGACCCCGGCGTGGCTGTTACCGGCTACGGGCTGCTATTAACTACCGGCAGCAGTTACGAGGTGATCGCCTACGATTGTCTGCGCACCCCGGCCGGCCTGCCCGACGCCGGCCGCCTGGAATTGCTCTACCGGCTGTTCACTGCTCTTCACGAGCGCTACCGCCCCCGGGAAGTGGCGGTAGAGCAGTTGTTCTTTCACCGGAATGTGACCACCGCCTTGCAGGTCGGGCAGGCGCGCGGCGTGGCCCTGCTGGCCGCCGCCCAGGCGGGCGCCCGGATCATTGAATACACCCCGTTGCAGATCAAGCAGAGTATTACCGGCTCGGGCCGGGCCGATAAGAAGCAGGTACAGTACATGGTGCGCACGGTCCTCGGTCTGGCGGCAACCCCCCGGCCCGACGACGTCGCGGACGCGCTGGCGGTGGCCATATGCCACTGCCATCACCGGCGGATGGAGGCTTTGCGGTGATCGACTTCCTGAAGGGCAAACTGGTTTCCGTCCATCCGGAAGCCGTTGTGGTCGAGGTGGGGGGGATCGGTTACCGGGTCCAGGTGCCGCCGCCGCTGGCCGCCGGTATGCCCGAACCCGGGGAAACGGTCTTCCTTTATACTTACCTCTCCGTGAAGGAAACGGCGCTGGAGATGTTCGGCTTTTCCGGCGAATTGGACCGCACCGCCTTTGTACTCTTGCTGGGTGTGGCCGGTATCGGTCCGCGGACGGCGCTGGCGGTGGTGGGGCGTCTTGGCGCCCGCCGGCTTTGGGCCGCGATCCTGCGGGAAGACACCGGCGTTCTGACCAGCGTACCGGGGATCGGCGCCAAATCGGCCCGCCGCATCGTGGTCGAATTGCGGGACCGGCTTGAAAAACAGCAGAACTCGGTCGTGAGCGCGGACCTGCGGGGTGCCCACACCAGTGGGTCGGGCGGGGTACCCACGGAAGTCGGGGGAAGTGCGCTAGCCGGGGTACCCTTGGTAGCGGGTTGGGCGGAAAACGAAGCCCTGGCCGCCTTGACCAGCCTCGGCTATACGCCGCGGGAGGCACGCGAGGTCTTGGACCGCCTGCCCGATCGTAAGCTGGACGCTACGGGCTTGGTCCACGCGGCTTTGCGCCTGATGGGCGCACAGCAGTGATGGGGGGAAGATGGTGGAACAGAGAATTGTGGCGCCCGATCTAAAGGTGGAAGACGTCGACGAAGTCACCTTGCGTCCCCGCTACCTGGATGAGTTCATCGGCCAAGCCAGGGTCCGGGAAACCCTGGCCCTTTGCATTGAAGCCGCCCGGCGCCGGGGCGAGGCCCTGGACCACGTACTGCTTTACGGGCCGCCGGGCCTGGGGAAGACCACGCTGGCGCACATCATCGCGCGGGAGATGGGCGGCAGCATCCGGGTCACGTCCGGGCCGGCGATTGAGCGGCCGGGGGATCTGGCGGCGATTCTGACCAACCTGGGTCCGGGCGACATCCTGTTCATCGACGAAGTACACCGCCTGTCCCGGACCGTTGAGGAAATCCTCTACCCTGGGATGGAAGACTTCGCCCTGGACATAGTAATCGGAAAAGGCCCCGGAGCGCGCTCGCTCCGCCTTAACCTGCCGCGGTTCACGCTGGTGGGCGCGACCACCAGGGCGGGGCAGCTGACGTCGCCGTTGCGGGACCGCTTCGGGGTGATCAGCCGGCTGGAGTTTTACAGCCCGGAGGACCTCCTGGCCATAGTGATCCGGGGCGCGGACATCATCCGGGTGGATATCGAACCGGCCGGGGCGGCCATGATCGCCCGCCGGGCCCGGGGGACGCCGCGCGTGGCGAACCGGCTGTTGAAACGGGTGCGGGACTACGTGCAGGTACGGGCCCAGGGTATGATCACCGCCGGCAACGCGGCGGAGGCCCTGGAGTTTCTGGGGGTTGACGAATTGGGTCTCGATAACACCGACCGGCACCTGTTGGCGGTGCTGATCGAGAAGTTCGGCGGCGGCCCGGTCGGGCTGGACACTCTGGCGGCGGCCACGGGCGAGGAGGCGGCGAACCTGGAGGACGTGTACGAGCCCTACCTTCTGCAGTCCGGTCTTATCGCCCGCACTTCCCGGGGCCGGGTGGCCACCCCTTCGGCTTACCGGCATCTGGGGAGCCCGCCGCCCGCGAACGCAGACCCGCTGAAGCGGGTACCCCAGGAGACCATCTGGTAGCGGAGTGATGCGGGGTGGCGAAGCCGGGGGCGCACGACGGAAACCGCAAGCTGTTGCTGCTCCACGTTTGCTGCGGGCCGTGCGCCATCCACCCGCTGGAGCGGTTGCGGGCGCAGGGGTTCGAGCCGCACGGTTATTTCTTCAATCCCAACATTCACCCGTATGCGGAGTACCTGCGCCGGCAGGAGACCCTGGCCGGGTTCGCCCGGGAGGAAGGTTGGCCGGTAATTTTCGCGCCGGACTACCCGCTCGAGCAGTACTTCCGCGAGGTGGCGTACCGGGAGGGGGACCGCTGCCGGTTCTGCTTCACCCAGCGGTTGCGGCAGACGGCGCGCTTCGCGGTGCGGGACCGGTTTGCGGCCTTTTCGACCACGCTTCTGGTCAGCCCTCGTCAAAAGCACGATTTGATCCGGGAGGCGGGGGCGGCCGCCGCGGCCGAGTACGGCATACCATTCTACTATGAGGACTTTCGGCCGGGTTTTCGGAAGGCGGCCGCACGGTCTCGGGAAATCGGCCTTTACCGCCAGCAGTACTGCGGGTGTGTATTCAGCGAACGCGAGAGGCATGAGCGCCGCAGTAAGGGGGAACGGGGGTAGTGGAGATCTTGGAGTGGTTTGGGAGGACACTCATCATCGCGGGGGTCTTGATCGTTGTCCTGGGGGCGCTTCTGTACTTCGGGGCGAAGATACCGGGCCTCGGGAGGCTGCCGGGCGACATCCTCATCCAGCGGGGCAACTTTACCTTCTACTTTCCGCTGGCCACCGCCGTCCTGCTCAGCATAGTCCTTACCGTGGTGCTGAACCTTTTCATCCGGCGTTAGGCGCGCCGGATGAAAACGAATGATTGTTTCCGGCCGGTAATGCGGCCGGCGGTGCCTCCCGCGTATACGGGTGCATTCTGAAGCCTGTTCGGTGGTGCGCAAGATGAAGACCGAGGATTTTGACTACGAGTTGCCGCCAGAACTGATCGCCCAGGAACCTTTGCTGGACCGGACCGACTCCCGGCTGCTGGTCCTGCACCGGGGCACGGGCGTGGTGGAGCACCGCCGTTTCCCGGATATCTTGGACTACCTTGAGCCCCCGGACCTGCTGGTGCTCAACGAAACCAAGGTGCTGCCGGTGCGCCTGCGCGGCCGCAAGGAGCCCACGGGCGCCTGGGTCGAGGTGCTGCTGTTGCGGCCGCTCGCCGACAACGGTACGTGGGAGACGCTGGTCCGGCCCGGGCGGCGGGTCCGGAAAGGCACCCGCTTGAGTTTCGGGCCGCGGCTTGCCGGCGAGGTTCTGGACCGGTCCGAGGCCGGGGGGTGGCATGTGCGTTTCGCGTGGGAAGGCGATTTTGAGGAAGTGCTCGGGACGGTGGGAGAAGTGCCGCTGCCCCCGTACATCAAGCGGGCGCTGCCCGCCGAAGAGCGGGACCGGTACCAGACGGTTTACGCCCGGACACCCGGGTCGGCGGCTGCTCCGACCGCCGGGCTTCACTTCACGCCCGGCCTTTTGCAGCGGATCCGGGCGGCGGGGGTGAAAACGGTGCCGGTGGTGCTCCACATCGGCTTGGATACCTTCCGGCCGGTACAGGTCGAAGACATCTCCGAACACCGGATGCACAGTGAATACTACGAAATCACGGACAAAACCGCCCGGGAAATCGGGCGGGTAAGAACGGCCGGCGGGCGGATCGTCGCGGTGGGAACGACCGTGACCCGCTGCCTGGAATCGGCGGCGGAGGCGGACGGCCGTGTGCGGGCGGGTGCCGGCCGGACCGAACTCTTTATCCACCCCGGTTACCGGTTCCGGGCCGTCGACGCCCTGCTGACCAATTTCCACCTGCCGCGTTCCACCCTGCTGATGCTGGTTTCGGCCTTCGCCGGGCGGGAAAAGGTGCTGGCGGCGTACCGTGAGGCGGTCCGGGAACGGTACCGCCTGTTCAGCTTCGGCGACGCCATGCTCATCATCTAATAGGCAGGGGAGAGGCCTCTTTTCCCGTGGGGCAAAAAGGGGCCAAGCCCCTTTTTTTGGGGGTGGTTTGATGGGGATGCGGTTTGAGGTTTTGAAGCAGGATTCGCGTACCGGGGCGCGTCTCGGGCGGTTGACCACCCCGCACGGCGTGGTCGACACGCCGGTGTTCATGCCGGTCGGCACCCAGGGCACAGTCAAGACGATGACCCCGGAAGAGGTGCGTGATCTCGGAGCCCGGATCATCCTGAGCAACACGTACCACCTGTACTTGCGCCCGGGCCACGAACTCGTCCGCGAGGCCGGGGGCCTGCACCGGTTCATGCACTGGGACGGGCCGATCCTGACCGATAGCGGCGGTTTCCAGGTGTTCAGCCTCGCCGCGCTTCGGAAGCTCAGCGACGAGGGGGTGGAGTTCCGGTCGCACCACGACGGTTCCCGGCACTTTTTCACCCCGGAGCAGGTGGTCGCCGTGCAAGAGGCCCTGGGCTCCGACATCGCCATGGTCCTGGACGAGTGCGCCCCGTACCCGTGTTCCTACGAGGAGGCTCGCACCGCCATGCGCCGGACCACGCACTGGGCGGCCCGCGCGCGCGCGGCCTGGAACGGCGGCGGCGCCACCACGCTGTTCGGGATCATCCAGGGCTCGGTGTACCGCGACCTGCGGGAAGAAAGCGCCCGCGCCTTGGTCGATCTCGATTTCCCGGGGTACGGGATCGGCGGGCTTTCGGTGGGCGAACCCAAGCCGCTGATGTGCGAGGCCCTGGAGTGGGTGATCCCCCTGATTCCGGAAGACCGGCCGCGCTACCTGATGGGGGTCGGCTCCCCGGACTGCCTGTTCGAAGGGATCGCCCGCGGGGTCGACATGTTTGACTGCGTACTGCCCACCCGCATGGCCCGCCACGGGGCGGTGTTCACGCACGCCGGCCGCCTGGTGGTCCGGAACGCCCCTAACGCCCGCGACTTCGGCCCGCTCGACCCCGGTTGCACCTGCTACACCTGCCGCCATTTCTCCCGCGCCTACGTGCACCACCTGCTCAAGGCGGGCGAGGTGCTGGGGATCAGGCTGACCACGATCCACAACCTGCACTTCGTACTGGACCTGGCCCGCCGGATCAGGGAGGCGATCGCCGAAGACCGGTTTCAATCCCTGAAGGAGCAATTCCTGGCAACTTGTTTGACACCGGCCCGAATTTATAGTAAAACTACATAGGGCTAGACAGGAAAACAACCGGCTTGAGCGAACAATCCTGTAAAAAGAGAAAAGAGAAAGGAGGTCGGTTATGAGCGGGGAAATGATTTCAGTTATCTACATCATTGGGCTTTTTGCCCTACTATACTTCCTCCTGATCAGACCTCAGCAGGTACGGCAGAAGAAGCACCTGGAGATGATCAAGAACCTGCAGGTCAACGATCCGGTGATCACCGTCGGCGGCGTCTACGGCGTCGTCGTGAAGCTGAAGGAAGACACCGTGATTCTGAAAGTCGCCGAGAACGTCAAGCTCGAGTTTCTGAAGACCGCCATCGCCCAGGTGCGCAGGAACGACAATGCTTAAGGGGCCGGCTTAGGAGGACCACGGGTTGATCACGCTGCAGGAGGTCAAAGCCAACCCGATCGTCGACAGTTTCATACGCAACGGGAACAGGTACCTGGGCGTGATGGGCTTTACCGAACACAGCTACCGCCACGTCAACCTGGTATCGAGTATCGCCCGGAATATCCTGGAGCGATTGGGCTATCCGGAGCGGGAGGCCGAACTGGCGGCGATCGCCGGCTATCTGCATGACCTTGGCAACGTGGTGAGCCGGAGCCAGCACGGTATCTCCGGGGCCCTCATCGCCTTCCGGGTGCTCGAGAAGATGGGGATGGAACCGGACGAGATGGCAAAGGTGCTCTCGGCGATCGCCAACCACGAGGAAGAGTATGGACAGCCCGTGAATACGGTGGCCGCCGCCCTGATCCTGGCCGACAAGTCGGACGTGCACCGCTCCCGGGTCCGGAATCCGGACATCTCCACCTTCGACATCCACGACCGGGTCAACTACGCGGCGGAGCATTCGTTTCTGTGGGTGCACGAGGACCGGCGGGCGGTTACTCTGGAATTGACCATCGACATTGAGATCTGCCCGGTAATGGAATACTTCGAGATCTTTTTGACCCGGATGGCCCTGTGCCGCCGGGCCGCCAACTTCTTGAACTCGAATTTCGAGCTGGTGATCAACGGTGCCAAACTGTTATAGGGGGAGGAGCTTAAATTGAGGTTGGGCAATTTAATTAAGGTCGCCGTGATCCTGGCAGTCGCCGCCACCATCTCCCTGGCCTCTTTTTACCCGGTGGGGGGTGCGCCGTGGCTGCCCCTGACCCAGGACATCAACCTGGGTTTGGATTTGCGCGGCGGGGTGCACGTGGTCCTGGAAGCGGTGGACACCGAGGAGGCGAAAGCGACCCCGGACGCGGTGCAACGGTCGATCGGGATGCTGGAGGAACGGATCAACCAGTTCGGGGTGACCGAACCGGTGATCCAGCAGCAGGGCACGAACCGGATCATCGTCGAAATCGCCGGGGTCGACGATCCCGACGCCGTGGTCCGCGACCTCATCCGGCCGGCCTACCTGGAGTTCCGGACCGAGGACGGTACCACGGTCTTGACCGGGGCCGACCTGTCCGACGCCCGGGAAGCGCTCAACCCGAACACCGGGCAGCCCGAAGTGAACCTGACCTGGAACCCGGAAGGGGCGAGGACTTTCGCGGAAGTGACGGCCGCCCACGTGGGCCGGCCCTTGGGCATTTACCTGGACGGGAACCTGCTGCAAGACCCGGTCATCCAATCGCCTATTCCGGACGGCAAGGCCGTGATTACCGGTTACGCGTCCCTGCAAGAAGCCAACCGGATTGCCGTACTGCTGCGTTCCGGCGCCCTGCCGGTCAAGCTGGACATCATGGAGAAGCGCACCGTCGGCCCGCAATTGGGGGCGGATTCCCTGGAGCGTTCGGTCACCGCCGGGGCGATCGGCTTCGGCGCCATCCTGCTGTTCATGGTGGCCTACTACCGCCTGCCCGGCCTGGTGTCCGCCTTTTCGCTGGCGGTGTACGCCGTCCTGATATTGCTGGTGCTGGCGGCGTTCAACGCCACGCTCACCTTGGCCGGTCTTTTCGGGTTCCTGCTCTCGCTGGCGTTGGCCATCGACGCCAACATCATCATCTTCGAACGGATCAAGGAGGAATTGCGCACCGGCCGGTCACTGCGCTCGGCGGTGGACGCCGGGTTCCAGCGGGCCTTTGCGGCCGTCTTGGACGCGAATGTCGCCGGCCTGATCGCGGCCGTGATTCTGTACGTGTTCGCGCCGGTGATGATCAAGGGGTTCGCGCTGACCCTGGGCATCGGCATCCTGGCCAGCATGTTTACCGCCCAGGCGTTCACCAGATGGATGCTCCACCTGCTCGTGGGCAGCGGGATAGTAAACAGTCCCCGGCTGTACCTTAAATAGAGGTCGGAGGCCGGAAATAGAAGTCAGAGGCCGGAAATCGGAAGTCGGACGGGAAAGAAACCGCCGGGGGCGGTTTTAAGGGGAATTGAGACGGGAGAACCGCCTGGTTGAGGGCGGGTTAGGAATTTGAAGGGGGAGCGGCAGTGTTTCATATCGTACGGCATCGCAAGTACTGGTATCTGATTTCGCTCTTGATCATCGTCCCGGGGCTTGTTTCCCTGCTGTTCCGGGGTTTGAACCTGGGGATCGACTTCACGGGCGGCAGCATGGTTGAGGTCCGGTTCCAGGAAGAGGTGAGCGTTGAGGAGGTGCGCACGGTACTGGCCGGGCACGGCCTGGAACAGAGCGTCATCCAGCCCAGCGGGGACCGGCAGGTGCTGATCCGCACCGGTGTCATCTCGGAAACCCAGAACCAGGCGATGGTCGAGTCCCTGGGCCGGGAAATCGGGGCTCTGACCGTGCTCCGGAACGAGGCCGTCGGCCCGGTGATCGGCAAGGAACTGGTGCAAAGAGCGATCTGGGCGCTTGCGGCGACTGTAATCGCCATTGTGGCCTATATATCGTGGCGCTTTGATTTCAAACAGGGGCTCGCCGCCATCGTCGCGCTCCTGCACGACACCCTGATTGCGCTGGGCATTTTCTCGCTGTTCCGGCTCCAGGTGGACAGCGCCTTTGTGGCGGCGATCCTGACCATTCTCGGTTATTCCATCAACGCCACCATCGTGATTTTTGACCGGATCCGCGAAAACACCAAGACCGCCAAGAAGACTGAACCGCTGGAGGACGTCGTCAACCGGAGCCTATGGGACACCATGGCCCGTTCGATCAACACGTCGACCACGGTGATGTTCATGTTGCTCGCGCTGTTCTTCCTGGGCGGCGCGACGCTCAAAACCTTCATCCTGGCCCTGATGATCGGCGTGGTGAGCGGCGCCTGGTCCTCGGTCTGCATTGCCGGCCCGCTATGGCTGGACTTGAGGAAGCGGCTGCCGTGGCCGAAACGGCCGGCCGGCGCCCGGGCCTGAGCCGGGTAATGGCCGCCCTGGACTTTTAAGCTTGAGCACGGCTTTGTGCCCGACCCGCTGACCCGCTAAAGCACTTCCCCCCGGGTACTCCGGCCTCCGGGGGGAAGTGCGGGCGGGCACCCGTGTTTGGGAGGTTTGAAGCAGATACTAAACAAAAGCAAACAAAAAGCGGCAAACCTTTGACAGGGGGCGTGAAGATATGTCCGGTATGTCCGGTACCAACCGCATCATCGTCACCGTCATCGGCGCCGACCGGGTCGGAATCATCGCGGGCGTCGCCCGAGTGCTGGCCGACAACAACGTGAACATCCTGGACATCAGCCAGACCATCCTGCAGGAGTTCCTGGTGATGATCATGGTGGCCGACATGCGCGGCAGCAAGGTTGACCTTGGCACGCTCAAAGGGCGGCTCAGCGAAAAAGGCCGGGAACTCGGCGTCCGGATCGATGCTCAGCACGAGGACGCCTTTACCTACATGCACCGCATCTAGCGTGAGTTTGCTGCGCTGGTGGCGCCGGCGAATTCGATTTCCACGCCCCGCATGCACCGCATCCAGCGTGAGTTTGATACTGATTGGAGAACTGCCTGGTATTACTGAGTTTAAGCCGGTTTTGGCCGTATACACTAAAAAAAATTGCTATTTCAGTGGTCCTTGACCAGCCTTGCCATTCGGAGGCGCAAAACAATGCTTGGCGTGGACGAGATCATCCAGACCGTTAGGATGATCCAGGAGGAAAACCTGGACATCCGGACCATCACCATGGGCATCAGCCTGCAGGACTGTGCCGATGCCAACCCCGACGCGCTCTGTGAAAAGGTGTTCGGCAAAGTCACGGGCCTGGCGGGGCGGCTGGTCGAGGTCGGCAACCAGATTGAGCGCGAATACGGGATTCCGATCGTCAACAAGCGGATCGCGGTCACTCCCGTGTCTTTGATCGTCGGGGAGACGGGCGCGGGCGGGTGCCTGGCCCTGGCCCGGACGCTGGACGGGGCGGCGGCCGCAGTCGGGGTCAACTTCATCGGCGGTTTTTCGGCCCTGGTCCACAAGGGCTTCACCCGGGGCGACCGGGAATTGATCGCGTCCATCCCGGAGGCGCTCGCCGCCACCGAGCGGGTGTGCGCTTCGGTGAACGTGGCCACCACCAAGGCCGGAATCAACATGGACGCCGTCCGGCTGATGGGGGCCATCATCAAGGAAACGGCGGTCCGCACGGCCGACCGCGACGCCATTGGGTGCGCCAAGCTCGTGGTGTTTGCGAACGCGCCCGAGGACAACCCCTTCATGGCCGGGGCCTTTCACGGGGTCGGCGAACCGGAGTGCGTGATCAACGTGGGGGTCAGCGGGCCGGGCGTGGTCAAGAACGCCGTGGCCCGGCTGCCGGACGCCGACCTGGGCACGCTGGCCGAGGAAATCAAAAAGACGGCCTTCAAGGTCACCCGCATGGGGGAGCTGGTGGGCCGGGAAACGGCGAAGCGGCTCGGAGTGCCCTTCGGCATCGTGGACCTTTCGCTGGCGCCGACCCCGGCGGTGGGGGACAGCGTGGCTGAGATCATCGAGGCGCTGGGGGTCGAGGCCTGCGGCGCTCCCGGCACCACGGCGGCGCTGGCCCTTTTAAACGACGCCGTAAAAAAGGGCGGGGCCATGGCCTCGTCCCACGTCGGCGGCCTTTCCGGGGCCTTCATCCCGGTCAGCGAAGACGCCGGGATGATCCGGGCGGTGGCGGCGGGCGCTTTGAGCCTGGACAAGCTCGAAGCGATGACCGCGGTCTGCTCTGTCGGCATCGACATGGTCGCCCTGCCGGGGGACACCCCGGCGGAGACCATCGCCGCCCTGATCGCCGACGAGATCACCATCGGGGTGGTCAACCACAAGACCACGGCGGTGCGGCTGATTCCCGTGCCCGGCAAAAAGGCCGGGGAGTTCGTGGAGTTCGGCGGCCTTTTAGGACGGACGCCGATAATGGCAGTCAACCGTTTCGGCGCCGCCGGGTTCGTGCGACGCGGCGGGCGGATCCCCGCGCCGATCAGCAGCCTAAACAACTAGGCTGGGGCCGGCAACCCGCTCACCGCCCAAATCCCCTGGGTCTCCTCCCGCACCCCAATCCCCAAAACGATTCTCCCTGCGGACCAAGTGCAAACGGTTATGGACAACGGGGCAGTCACGGCTTGGGAAGCCGTTGGCCGTTAAAAGGCTTCATTATTTTTTTTGACGCCGCGGTGAATAATGTTTGGCAGGGGGCCGGGAATGCGCATGGTCAGGCAAGCTGACAACCGGGTTTTGTGGGAGCTGAAACAAAAGGTCCGCCAGCTGAGCGTGGCCATGGAGAAGATGCGGCTGGCCGAATACGTAACGCTGCTGGAACGGCCCTACCGTTTGCTGTACATCAACTTTCTCACCGGCATCGCGCGGGGGCTCGGCATCGCGGTCGGCTTCACCATCCTGGGCGCGGTGGTGGTCCTGGTACTCCAGCGGCTGGTAATGCTGAACCTGCCGCTGGTCGGTGACTTCATTGCGCAAATCGTCCGCGCCGTGGAAATCAACCTGGCCCCCTGACCCGTAAAACCCGGCGGGTACCCGCGTACAGGGGGCCGTACTCACGCTCCGGCATACCACATCAAGGAGTGATAACATGGACCCGGACAAGCTCGAACAACTACGGGCCCGGCTGCTCCGGGAAAGGGCCGTGGTGCGGCGGGAGATCAGCGTCATCCAGCAGACCATGGATGTGGCACTGGAGGACAGCATCGGGGAACTCAGCACCTACGACAACCACCCGGCGGACATCGCCGGCGAGGCTTTCGAACGGAGCAAGGACTTCGCCCTGCGGGAGAACGCCCGGTTCCGCCTGCTGGCGGTTGAGGACGCTTTGGCGAAGATCGACCGGGGCACTTACGGCCGTTGCGACGAATGCGGGGCCAAGATCAGCCTTGAGCGGCTGGAGGCCGTTCCGTTCACGACCAAGTGCCGGGACTGCAAGGCCCACGCCGAGGTTCGGGATGAGCGGGCGCGCCCCGTTGAGGAAGAGGTGTTCACCCGCCCCTGGGCCCCGCCGGGCCAGGAGAGCACGATCTACGACCGGGAGGACGCCTGGCAGGACGCGTCGCAGGACAGCCTTTCGACCGAAACCGAGAATTCGGAGGAAGAGGACCGCGGCCACACCGAGGATGTGGACGCGATCCCCTACGTCAAGGAGGACGGGGTGTTCTTCCAGAACACCCGGGTGCGGGGCGACACCGGGGAATTTGGTCGTTAAAATGAGGCATTGGCGTTCCGGGGCTTTCGGCGGACCCACTAACGTGGGTGCCCCGGGGAAGGATTTTGGGGGTTACGGGCGAAACTTTATGGAAAGCAGCGCCGTTGCTGGAGAGAAGGCTGGCTATAACATGCAACCCCTGCTGGACGTAGTTCGGGATGATTTGGATATCGTTGAGCGCGAACTCTACGCGGTCCTGAAAAGTGACAATCACCTGTTGACCGAATCATCCAACCACCTTTTCCGGGCCGGCGGGAAACGGCTGCGTCCGGCGCTCGCCCTTTTGTCGGGCAAGTTCTACAATTATGACCTGCAAAAGGTCCTGCCCCTGGCGATGGCCTTGGAATTGGTGCACCTCGCCACCCTGGTCCACGACGACGTGGTTGACGGCGCCGAGCTGCGGCGGGGGATTCCTACCGTAAAAGCGCGCTGGGGTAACAAGGTGTCGATCCATACCGGCGACTACCTGCTGGCGAAAGCCATGATCCTGGTGTCCGTTTACCGGAGTCCGGTGATCATCGGCATGCTGGCGCACTCCTGCGTGAAGATGTGCGAGGGGGAAATCATCCAGTTTGCCGGCTTAAACCAGTGTGACCTGCGGGACTACCTGCGGCGGATCAAGTACAAGACCGCGCTTCTGATCCAGGCCGCGTGCCGGCTCGGCGCGGTGGCCACCGGGGCGCCCCGTGAACTGTACGAGCCGCTGGGGCGGTTCGGCCACTGTCTGGGTATGGCCTTCCAGATCACGGACGACATCCTGGACATGGTGGCCGACCAGAAACGCCTGGGCAAGCCCACCGGCGGGGATTTGCGCCAGGGCGTCATCACGCTCCCCGTGATGCTGGCGCTGGCCCGGTGTCCGGACGGTGACGGCCGGCTCGCGGCCCTCGTCAACAAGACCGACAAAACCGCCGAAGACGTCGAGGAAGCGATCCGTCTGACCAGGGAATACGGCGGGGTCGACCTGGCGTTTCAGGTGGCCGAAAAGTACCTGGACAAGACGCACGGCTTTTTGGGGATTCTGCCGGACGTCCCGGCCCGGGAGAATTTCGCCCGGGTGGCCGAATTCGTGCGGGTGCGCACCTACTGAAAATGGAGGTCGGAGGTCGGAAGTCGGAGAGGGGAAGCCGAATCTCCGGTCGGGGGGAACGAATGTCTGCCTTATATCCGGTCCTGGTCAAGCTTGAGGGTGAACCCTGCCTGGTGATCGGCGGGGGACGGGTCGCGGAACGCAAGGTGCGCTCCCTGCTGGAAGCGCACGCGCGGGTGCGGGTGATCAGCCCCGGGCTCACCGCCGGCCTGCAGGCCCTGGCGGACGCTGGGGAGATCGAACACCGGCGGGGTGAATACCGGCCCGGCGACGTGGAGGGTGCCTTTCTGGTGATCAGCGCCACCAACGATCCGGCGGCCAACCGGTTGGTGGCCGCGGACTGCCGGGCGCGGCGCATCCTCTTGAACGCGGTTGACGACCCGGAGAACTGCAGCTTTTTCGTACCCGCCTCGGTGCGCCGGGGCGACCTCACCATCGCCGTCTCCACCGGCGGCCAAAGCCCCTTGCTGGCCCGCAAGCTCCGGGAAAAGCTTGCGCTTGAGTACGGCCCCCTGTACGGGGACTACCTTGCACTTATCGGCCGAATACGCCATAATATCATTCGGAGCGTGTCCGACCCGGTCAAGAAAGAGCAACTGCTGGAGGCGCTTTGTGCGCCGGAGATCTTGGACACGCTGGCGAAAGGCGACTACGACAGGGTGAAGGAGCTGGTAGGCATTGTTGATTACGGTGGTGGGCCTTAACCACCGTACGGCGCCGCTGGCCGTGCGCGAAAAGCTTTCCTTTCCGGAGCACACCTTGAAAGAGGTGCTGCGGGGCCTCAATGACCGGGATGGTGTCGAAAGCTGCGTGGTTATCTCCACCTGCAACCGTACCGAAGTGTACGCCGTGCTCTCGGAAGAGGACGGCCTTCAGAATATCCAGCGCTTCCTGGCCGAACGCTGCGGCAGCCCGGTCGAGGCGATCAAGAACCACACCTACAACTATTCCTTCGGGGAAAGCGTGCGTCACTTGTTCCGGGTCTCTGCCGGGCTGGACTCCATGGTCCTGGGCGAGACGCAGATCCTGGGCCAGGTGAAGCAGGCCTACCAGTTCGCCCAGCAAGTCGGCACGGTGAACTGGCTTTTGAACTGTGCCTTCCAGCAGGCGCTGGCGGTGGGGAAACGGGTCCGGACGGAAACCGGCATCGACAAAAACCCGGTCTCCATCAGCTACGCGGCCGTGGAGTTGGCGCGGCAGACGCTGGGCAGCCTGGAGGGCCGGGAGGTCCTGATCGTCGGCGCCGGCAAGATGAGCGAGTTGACCGTGAAGCACCTTTTGTCGCACGGGGTGGCCGGGGTGATCGTGTCCAACCGTTCCTACCCCCGGGCGGTTGAGTTGGCCGCCCAGTTCGGGGGGCGGGCGGTCCGCTTCGACGGATTGTACCAGTGGATGGGACACGCCGACATCGTGATCAGTTGCACGGCGGCCAGCCATTACGTGATCCGCGCCGAGCCGATGGCGTCCGTTCTGGATGAGCGCGGGGGGCGGGCCATCTTTGTCATCGACATCGCCGTGCCGCGCGACGTGGACCCGGAAGTGGGGCACCTGCCCGGGGTGGTGCTCTACGACATCGACAGCCTGCAAAGTGTGGTCGACGCCAACCTGGCCGAACGGCGGCGGGCCGCGCTGGCGGCGGAACGGATCATCGACGCTGAGGTGCGCGAGTTCCTGCTGGCGCTCGGGTCGCGCTTCGTCATCCCCACCGTGGTGGCCTTGAAAAAGCGCGGCGAGGAGATCAAGCAGACCGAGCTGGAGCGGGCGTTGAACCGGCTGGGGGGTGAGCTCTCCGAGCGGGAGCTCAAGGTGATCAGTTCCATGGCCAATTCCATTGTCAGTCAACTGCTGCACGAGCCGATCACCCGGCTCAAGAAATTGGCGTTGACGCCCGAGGGCCACTTCTACTCGGACGCCCTGCGGAAACTGTTCAACCTGGAGCCGGAGAACAGCGGGGCACCCATGTCAGTGGGTGGGGGTACCCACGCCGGGGCACCCACGCAAGTGGGTCGGTGTACCCACGAATGTCGGGGCACCCACGCGGGGCACCCGCGCCAGCGGGTCGGGTCGGACTGCGTGAAGGGGAAGGGCGGCTGATGCGGCGGGAGGTGGTGGTCGGCACGCGCGCGTCCCGGCTGGCCCTGGCGCAGGCCGACTGGGTCGTCGACCGCCTGCGGGCGCGCTACCCGCGAGTGAGCTTTGTGCGCAAGGAAATCCGGACCACCGGGGATAATATCCTGGAAACGGCCCTGGCCAAGATCGGCGACAAGGGCCTTTTTACCAAGGAACTCGAGCAAGCGCTCCTGGACCGGGAAATCGACCTGGCGGTGCACAGCATGAAGGACCTGCCCACCAGGCTGCCGGAGGGCCTGGCCATCGGGGCGGTTTCCATCCGGGAATATCCGGGCGACGTGTTTATTTCCCGCGGCGGGGAGCGGCTGGAGGAACTGCCCGGGGGGGCGGTGCTCGGAACCAGCAGCCTAAGGCGCACGGCCCAGCTCCTGGCCTACCGGCCCGACCTGCGGGTGGTGCCGGTCCGGGGCAACGTCCAGACCCGGCTCCGGAAATTGGACGAGGGTGTGGTGGACGCCCTGGTGCTGGCCTGGGCCGGGATGTTCCGGCTGGGCCTGACGGAGAGAGTCACCCACAAGATCCCGGTGGCCGTGTGCCTGCCGGCGGTCGGCCAAGGGGCGCTGGGGATCGAGGCGCGCGCGGACGACACCGAGGTGCTGGAGATGCTGCGGATGGTCGACCACGCGCCGACGCGGGCGGCGGTGCAGGCCGAGCGGACGTTGTTGCGGCGGCTGGAGGGCGGTTGCCAGGTGCCGGTCGGGGCCCTGGGGCGGCTCCGGGACGGGCGGTTGGTATTGGAGGCGGTGGTGGCCTCCCTGGACGGGACGGAACTGGTGCGGTCCCAAGAGTCCGGCCCGGCGGACCGGCCCGAGGCGCTGGGCGACAGCCTGGCCGCGCGGCTTCTGGAGATGGGGGCCGCCGGGATCCTGGCCCGGGTGCGCGCGGAGGCATAGCGCAGGGGGGCGGCAAGGGAGCCGCTCACGACGATTCATCGTCGCGCAGGCGAGGGTGAAAATAGAGTCCAGATTTTATTTTCGGAGGAGTTGCTCACGACGATTCTTCGTCGCCACCGGGAATGAAAATATTATCCAAAGATTCTATTTTCGGAGGAGTGGAGTTCAAGGACGTGACGGCTCACGGTTTGGTGTACCTGGTCGGGGCCGGTCCGGGTGACGCCGGCCTGTTGACGTTGAAGGGCTTGGCCTGCATCCGGGAAGCGGACGTGGTGGTGTACGACCGCCTGGTCAACCCGCGGATTTTGGTGCACGCCCGGCCGGAAGCCGAACTGGTCTTTGCCGGGAAATCCCCGGAAGGGCACACCCTGACCCAAGACGAGATCAACGGCTTGTTGGCTGCCAGGGCCGGGGCCGGGCTGACGGTGACCCGGCTTAAAGGGGGCGACCCCTTTGTCTTCGGCCGCGGCGGCGAGGAAGCCGAATACCTGGCGGAGCTGGGCATTCCGTTCGAAGTGGTGCCCGGGGTGACCTCGGCGGTGGCGGCGCCCGCGTACGCGGGCATCCCGCTGACCCACCGGGACTTCACGGCCTCGGTGGCCGTGATCACCGGGAATGAAGACCCCGCCAAGGACGAGACCGCCATCGCCTGGGACAAACTCAGCACCGGGGCCGGCACCATCGTGTTCCTGATGGGCATGGCCAACTTGCCCGACATTGTGGCGCGGCTGGTGCGGCACGGCCGGGACGCTTCCACGCCGGTGGCCGTCATCCGCTGGGGGACGCTGCCCGAGCAGGAAACGGTGGAGGGCACCCTGGACGACATCGTGGAACGGGTCCGGGTGGCGGGACTCAAGAACCCGGCCGTGATCGTGGTCGGCGAGGTGTGCCGGATGCGGCCGCACCTGCGCTGGTTCGAGCAAAAGCCCTTGTTCGGGCGGCGGATCCTGGTCACCCGGTCGCGGGAGCAGGCATCCGCGCTGTCGGAGCGGATCACCCGGCTGGGGGGCGAGGCCCTGGAGTTTCCGACCATCGCCATCCGCCCGCCGGACGACTACGGCCCCCTGGACCGGGCTGTCGGTGAGATTGGAAGTTACCAGTGGATCGTGTTCACCAGCGTGAACGGGGTCGACTATTTCTTCAACCGTTTCCGCGAACTGGAGCGGGACATCCGGGAACTCGGCCCGGCGCGGCTCTGCGCTATCGGGCCGCGCACCCGGGAGGCGCTGGTTGGCCGCGGGTTTCAAGTGGCCTACATTCCGGAGGAATACCGGGCCGAGCGGATCGCGGACGGGCTGCGCGCACTTTTGCGCCCCGGGGAGCGGGTGCTCATGCCCCGGGCCGACATCGCGCCGCCGGAGTTGGCCGAGGCGTTGACCCGGGCGGGAGCGGCGGTGAGCGACGTCACCGCCTACCGCACGGCGGCCGTGGACGGGAACGCAGGCCCGGTGCGTCGGCTGCTCGCCGAGGGGCGGGTGCATGCGGTGACCTTTACCAGTTCCTCGACGGTGCGCAACTTCGTGGGCGCCCTGGGGGCGGAAGACGTGCCCGGTCTGTTGTCAGGAGCGGCGGTGATCTGCATCGGGCCGGTGACCGCGCAAACCGCCCGGGAGTTCGGGCTGGAGGTCGCGGCGGTGGCCCGCGAGTATACGATCGACGGCCTGGTCCGGGCCGTGCGGGACTACTTCGGTGGGAGTGAAGGTATTGCTTAGCATCTCCAAGATGGTGTCCGGGAAAAGCGAGTCGGGGGACCACCTGCGCTACCGGTGCCGACCCACTGATGCGGGTGCCCCGGCCGGCGGCGGGGGCACGCAGGTCAGTGGGGGTACATGCGCCAGTCGGAACACCCACGCAGATCAGGGTGCCCATGGCTGTAGGAGCACTCACGTCGGTGGGGGTGCCTGCGCCGGTCGGGGCACCCACGTTAGTCGGGGCACCCACGCCAGTGGGTCGGGCGCAATGGGCCCGGTGGTGGTCTGGAACTCGACCCGGGCCTGCAACTTGAAGTGTATACACTGTTACGCCAGCGCCACCGCCGCCCGGGATCCCGGCGAGCTGACCACGGCGGAAGCGCGTCGGCTGATCGACGACCTGGCCGAGTTTCGCGTGCCCGTGCTGCTCTTCTCCGGAGGCGAGCCGCTTTTGCGGCCCGACTTCTACGAACTGGCGGCCTACGCCCGGGAGCGGGGCCTGCGGCCCGTGGTCTCCACCAACGGCACCTTCATCACCCGGGAGACGGCCTGGCAACTCAAAGAGACCGGGGTTGGCTACGTGGGGGTGAGCATCGACGGTATCCGAGAGACCAACGACGCGATCCGCGGGTACACCGGCGCCTTCGAGGCCGCGCTGGAGGGCATCCGCCACTGCGTGGCCGTCGGGCAGCGGGTGGGTTTGCGGTTCACGATCACGCGCGACAACTACCGGGAGATCGACACCATCTTCGACTTGGTGGAGGCCGAAGAAGTGAACCGAGTCTGCTTCTACCACCTGGTGTATTCCGGCCGGGGGAGCCGGCTGGTGGAACAGGACCTGCCGCCGGAAGAGAAGCGGGCGGTCCTGGACCGGATTTACGACCGGACGGCAGACCTTTTCGAGCGGGGGCTGGAGAAGGAAATCCTGACCGTCGACAACCACGCCGACGCCCCCTACATCTACCTGAGGCTACAACGCGAGCAGCCCGAGCGGGCCGCCCAGGTCTGGGAATGGCTGAGGATGTCCGGCGGCAACCGGAGCGGCATCGCCATCGGGGCCGTGGACTGGTACGGGAACGTGCATCCGGATCAGTTCACCATGAACCATGACCTCGGCAACGTGCGGGAGCGCAAGTTCGGGGAGATCTGGACCGATACCGGACACCCGATTATGGCGGGGCTCAAAAACCGCCGGCCGCTCTTGCAGGGGCGGTGTGCGGCCTGCCGCTGGCTGGAAATCTGCAACGGCAACTTTCGGCCGCGGGCCGAGGCGGTGAGCGGCGACTTCTGGGCGGCCGACCCGGCCTGCTACCTGACCGAAGCCGAAATCCAACCCGAGAAAGGGGCCAGGCCCCTTTTTCACAGAGAAGATAGAAAAGCGGCTTTGCCGCGCGTGTAAAAGCAACCTCTGGTGAAAAGGTGTCAGACACCTTTTCTGAACTGGGTAACATAAATCAGGATGTTATTGACTATCCAACCCGTATTCACTGTGCTTTCAGTTTCCATTTGGGAAAGTCAAGGAAAGTCAAAAAGTGTCTGACACCTTTTTGGGGGTGGGTATGGGGGTGAGGACGAGAATGCGGAGGCTGCGCCGGGGGTCGGTTATCCGGCGGCTGGTCCGGGAGACCAAGCTCGAGGTGGACGACCTGATCCTGCCGGTGTTCATCACGGAAGGCCGGGGGGTGATTGAGCCGGTGCCGTCCATGCCCGGAGTGTACCGCCACTCGGTGGACACCTTGACCGTCCTGCTGCAGGAGGTCACGGCCCTCGGGATTCCGGGGATCATCGTGTTCGGGGTGCCGGCGGCCAAGGACGCGAGAGCCTCCGGGGCCTACACCGCCGACGGGGTGGTCCAGCGCGGCGTGGCGGCGATCAAGGAGCGTTACCCGGACCTCCTGGTGATCACCGACGTGTGCTTGTGCGCCTACACCGACCACGGCCACTGCGGGCTGGTGGAAAACGGAGTGGTCCTGAACGACCCCTCGGTGGAACTCCTGGCCAAAACCGCCCTGTCCCACGCGCGGGCCGGTGCCGACATCGTCGCCCCGTCGGACATGATGGACGGCCGGGTGGGGGTCATCCGCACGCTCCTGGACGCCGAAGGTTTTGCAGAGGTGCCGGTAATGTCCTACGCCGCCAAGTACGCGTCCGCCTTCTACGGCCCGTTCCGGGACGCCGCCGGGTCGGCGCCGCAGTTCGGCGACCGCCGGACCTATCAGATGGACCCGGCCAACGCGCTCGAGGCGCTGCGCGAGGTGGCCCTGGACCTGGAGGAAGGCGCCGACATCGTGATGGTCAAGCCGGCGCTGGCTTACCTGGACGTCATCCGGCGCGTAAAGGACGCGTTCGAGGTGCCGGTGGCGGCCTACAACGTGAGCGGCGAATACGCTCTGGTGAAGGCCGCGGCCCAGAAGGGCTGGATCGACGAGCGGGCGCTGGTCCTGGAGATGCTGACCGGAATGAAGCGCGCGGGCGCCGACATCATCTTGACCTATTTCGCCATAGACGTCGCCCGCCGGCTAAAAAATGAGGACTGAGGACTGAGGACTGAGGACTGAGTAAAGCACGTCATGATATTACTTCTTCCATATTACTTCTTCCGGAACCTGAGGACTGAGTGAGGGATAGAAATGCTGGTCTCCTGGAACACCACCAATATGTGCAACCTGGCCTGCGCTCACTGCTATCGCGATGCGGGCCAAAAGGCCGAGGACGAATTGAACACGGCCGAGGGCAAGGCGCTCATCGACGAAATCGCCGCGGCCGGCTTCAAGATCATGATTTTCTCCGGCGGCGAGCCGCTGATACGGCCCGACATCTACGACCTCATCGCCTACGCCGCGTCCCGCGGGCTGCGTCCGGTGCTGGGTTCCAACGGCACCCTGATCACCCCGGAGGTTGCCGGCCGGCTGGTCCATGCCGGGGCGCGGGCGATCGGGATCAGCCTGGACAGCGTGGACCCGGGCGCCCACGACGGCTTCCGGGCCGAGCGCGGTTCCTGGCAGGCGGCGGTGGAAGGGATGAAAAACTGCCGCGCGGCCGGTCTGCCCTTCCAGGTGCACACCACGGTGATGGACTGGAACGAGGAAGAAGTCGAGGGGCTGACCGACCTGGTCGTGGAGTTGGGCGGCATGGCCCACCACGTGTTCTTCCTGGTGCCGACCGGCCGGGCTCTGGCCATCGAGCACACCACCTTGCGCGCTCAGCAGTACGAGCGTTTGTTGCGCCGGCTCCTCAAGAAGCAGCAAACGGCCGGCCTGGAAGTGAAGCCGACCTGCGCCCCGCAGTTCATCCGGGTGGCCGACCAGCTCGGGGTGAAAACGCGGTTCACGCGCGGCTGCCTGGCCGGCATCGCCTACGGCCTGATCAACCCCGTCGGCGACCTGCAGGCGTGCGCCTACTTGGACAAGGCCGTCGGCAACGTGCGCGAGGCCTCGTTCGGAAAGATGTGGCGGGAAGCCGAACTGTTCCGGGTCCTGCGTTCCCGGCGCTACTCCGGGAAGTGCGGGACCTGCGAGTACAGCGACACCTGCGGCGGCTGCCGGGCGCGGGCCGAGTTCTACCACGGAGACTACATGGCTGAGGAACCCTGGTGCCTCTATCGCGGGGGGCGGGTGGCGGCGCATGAAGCTTGACGATACCGACCGGCGGCTCCTGGAACTGATCCAGCAACAGATCCCGCTCTCCACCCGGCCGTATCTGGAGATCGCGGCCGCGCTCGGTGTGGACGAAGCCGAGGTCCTCAACCGCTTGGCGCGGCTCCGGGAAGCCAAGATCATCCGGCGGATGGGCGGGTTCTTCGACTCGCGCAAACTCGGCTACACCGGCACGCTCTGCGCGGTGCGGGTCCCCGCCGAACGGATCGACGCGGTGGCCGCGGTGGTCAACTCCTACCCTGAAGTCAGCCACAACTACCTCCGCGACCACGAGTACAACATGTGGTTCACGGTGCTGGCCCCGTCCACCGAGGCGGTCCGGCGAATAATCGAAGAAATTAAAACGCGGGCCGGGATCGGCCACGTCTTGAGCCTGCCGGCCGAACGCGTGTTCAAGATCAAAGTACGGTTCAAGGTGCCCGAGGTGAAAGATGCTGAGTGACTACGAAAAGCAGGCCGTTCTTGAGCTTCAGGGGGACCTGCCGGTCGAGAGCCGTCCTTTCGCCGGGATGGCCCGGCGCCTCGGGGTGATGGAAGAGGCGCTCCTGGAAACGGCTGCGGATTTTCTCAAGCGGGGCCTGATGCGCCGCTTTGGGGCCGCCCTGCGGCACCAGCATGTCGGTTACGGCGGCAACGCCCTGGTGGCCTGGGTGGTGCCGCCCGCGGATATCGAGCGGGCCGGCCCGGCCGTCGCCGCCTACCCCGAAGTGACCCACTGCTACCAGCGAACCCCCGCGCCCGGCTGGCCGTACAACCTTTACGCCATGGTGCACCGCCCCACCGAGGCCGAGTGCGGCGAACTGGTGCGGCAGATCAGTGCCGCCGCCGGCCTCGGCGAATATGTCGTGCTTTTCAGCAAGGCCGAACTGAAACGGAGCAGCATGCAGTATTTCCGGTAGAAAACACAAAGGCGGTCCGGAATCGGTCTTAATTCCGGAAATCGTTGCCGGGAAACCGACGCCGGCAAAACCAAAGGAGTGATGTTATGACGCGGAAGCACCGCCGGTCGGCCGAGATGTTCGCCCGGGCCCAGACCTACATGCCGGGCGGCGTGAACAGCCCCGTCCGCGCCTTCAAGGCGGTGGGGGGCGACCCGGTGTTCTTTCAGCGGGGCGAAGGAGCGGTCCTGTGCGATGTGGACGGCAACCGGTACATCGACTACGTAGCCTCGTGGGGCCCCCTGATATTGGGGCACGCCCACCCGGAAGTGATCCGGGCCGTAAAGGAGTGCGCCGAGTTCGGGACCAGTTTTGGGGCGCCGAACGAACTCGAGATCGAGTTGGCGCGGCTCCTCGTGGAGGCCCTGCCTTCCGTGGAGCTGGTTCGGCTGGTCAATTCCGGCACCGAGGCCGCCATGAGCGCGCTACGGCTGGCACGGGCCCACACCAAGCGTGAAAAGATCGTGAAATTCGAAGGTTGTTACCACGGACACGCCGACGCGCTCTTGGTCAAGGCCGGATCCGGGGCGCTCACCCTGGGGGTGCCGACCAGCCCCGGAGTGCCGGAGGACACGGCCCGCAACACCATTGTGGCCGCTTTCAACGACCTGGAAGGCCTGCAGGCGCTTTTCGCCCAGCGCGGGGAGGAGATCGCGGCGGTGATCGTCGAGCCGGTGCCCGCGAACATGGGCCTGGTCCCGCCCCGCCCCGGCTTCCTGAAGGGCTTGCGGGACCTGACCGCGGCGTACGGCGCCCTGCTCATCTTCGACGAGGTGATCACCGGATTCCGGCTGACTTACGGTGGGGCCCAGAATCTTTACAGCGTCCAACCCGACCTCACCTGCCTCGGGAAGATCATCGGGGGCGGGTTGCCGGTCGGGGCCTACGGGGGGGGGCGCGACATCATGGAACAGGTGGCTCCGTCCGGGCCGGTCTACCAGGCCGGAACCCTGTCCGGAAATCCGCTGGCCATGGCCGCCGGGATCGCGACCATCAAGGTGCTGGCCGAGCCGGGCGTTTACGAGGCTCTGGAGTTGAAGGCCATGCGGCTGGCGCGGGGACTAGAAGAGGCCGCCGCCCTGACCGGGGCCGAAGTGCACATCACCCGGACCGGCTCAATGCTGTGCGTATTCTTTCAGCCCGGCCCGGTGACCGACTTTGCGGGCGCGCTGCGTTCGGACACCGCCCGGTACAGCCGCTACTTCCAGGCGCTTCTGGAGCGCGGGGTGTACATCGCCCCGGCCCAATTCGAGGCGTCGTTCCTGTCGACGGCACACACCGACAAACACCTTGACCGCACCCTGGAGGCCTGCGAGGAAGCTTTTCGGTTTGCTTTTTCCGGGTAGGACCGCTATAATCTAAACTTGGATGCCGTTTGTGACCCGCCGGCGCCTGGAAGACCGACCTTTCGGTTTCTGTACGCCTTCCGGCGGTCTTTTTGGGCTGGTTCGGGTCTGAATTTTCTCTATATTAAGAAAAGGCAGGAAAAACCCGGTATCCGTCAAACTTCTGTGAACAGCGGGAACAAAGCGGTAATAACCAATTGGCAGTGAAAGGGGAATCGTCCGTGCCCCAGCAAGAACCACTTTACGACCATAACCAGTTGACGAGCTACATAGAGGCGCACCGCGGTGAGCCGGCCAGCCTGATCCAGGTGCTCTCCCAGATCCAGCAGGCCGCGGGTTACCTGCCCAAGCCCGTGTTGGTGGAGGCAGCCGACGCACTGGGGCTTTCCCTGACCGAGGTTTACGGGACGGCGTCCTTTTACGCCTTTTTCATCTTCCGGCCGCGCGGGCGTCATGGCATCGCCCTGTGCAACGGCACCGCCTGCTACGTCAAGGGTGCGGCCGCGGTAAAAGCCCGTTTGGAACAGGAGTTGGGGATCAAGGCCCCAGACACCACGCCGGACCGGCGCTTCTCGCTGGACGTGGTCCGCTGCATCGGCTGCTGCGCCTTGGCGCCGGTGGTCACGGTGGACGAGGATGTGCACGCCGGGGTAGATCCGGAAAAGGTGCCCGGAATTCTGGAGCAGTACAAGTAGCTGTATGTAGGGGGGTGGACTGATGAACACTGCCGGACTGGCGAGGTTGCGGACCAAGGCGCGCGAGGCGCTGCGGCTGCGGGCGAACGAACGGCCGGTTGACGGGTACGAGCACCACGCTCTGGTCTGTGGTGGTACTGGCTGCATCTCTTCCGGTTGCAGGTCCGTGAAGAACGCGCTCGTTGACGAAATCAGGAAACAAGGTCTGGAAGCGAAAGTTCGGGTGATTGAGACCGGCTGCATGGGGCCGTGCAACCTGGGACCGATGATCACCGTTTACCCGGACGGGATTTTTTACGAGAAGGTCGCCGCTCACGCCGTGGAATCCCTGGTCGCCGGGCACTTTCGGGAGGGGCGCCCGGTGAACCGCCTGCTGCACCGGTGCCCGGACACCGGCAAAGTGCTGGCGCGCCTGCCCGAGATTCCCTTCTTCAACCGGCAGCAGCGGATTGTGCTCCGCAACTGTGGGATCATCGATCCCCTTTCCATCGAGGAATACATCGGCCGGGACGGGTATGCGGCGCTGGCCCAGGTGTTGAACGGAATGACCAGGGAACAGGTCGTCGAGGAGATGAAGAAGTCCGGGCTGCGCGGGCGCGGCGGGGCGGGTTTCCCCACCGGCCTGAAATGGCAATTCACCCTGCAGGCTCCAGGCGAGCTCAAGTACGTGGTTTGCAACGGTGATGAGGGGGATCCCGGAGCGTTTATGGACCGGAGCGTACTGGAGGGTGACCCGCACTCGGTACTGGAGGGAATGATCATCGGCGGTTACGCCGTGGGGGCGTCTAAGGGTTACGCCTACATCCGGGCGGAGTACCCGCTGGCGATCAAGAATTTCGAGGCGGCCATCAAAAGCGCCCGGGAAATGGGTCTTCTGAGCATAGACATTTTGGAATCGGGATTCGGCTTCAACGTCGAGATCCGCGTTGGCGCCGGCGCTTTTGTGTGCGGCGAGGAGACGGCGCTCCTGCATTCTATCGCGGGCAAGCGCGGCGAACCGCGCCCCCGCCCGCCGTTCCCGGCCCAGTGCGGCCTTTATGATAAGCCCACCGTAATCAACAACGTGGAGACGTGGGCGAACATCGCCCCGATCATCCTGCGCGGCGGCGACTGGTACGCGGGCATCGGCACCGGGAAGAGCAAGGGGACCAAGGTGTTCGCCCTGGCCGGCAAGATCGTCAACACCGGCCTGGTGGAAGTGCCCCTGGGCACCACCCTGCGGGAAGTGGTATACGGTATCGGCGGCGGAATACAAAACGGCAAAAGCTTGAAGGCGATCCAGAGCGGCGGGCCGTCGGGGGGCGCCATCCCGGCGGCGTACATCGACACGCCGATCGACTACGAGGCTTTGGCCGCGCTTGACTCCATCATGGGGTCGGGCGGCTTGATCGTCCTGGACGAGGACAGCTGCATGGTCGACGTGGCGCGGTTCTTCATGGATTTTGTGCAGGACGAGTCCTGTGGGAAGTGCACCCCGTGCCGGATCGGCACCAGGCGGATGCTGGAGATCCTCACCCGGCTGACCCAGGGCCGCGCGGGGAAGGAAGACGTGGACCTTTTGATCGAACTGGCCAACACCGTCCGGAAGACCGCGCTGTGCGGCTTGGGCCAGACCGCCGGGAACCCGGTTTTGAGCACGACCCGGCACTACCGGCACGAATACGAGCGGCACGCGGTCGAAAAACAGTGTTCTACCGGCGCCTGTCCCATGCGCATCGGCCCGGCGCAGGCCGACAATGCCAAGAAGCAGGGAGGGAGAAGCTGATGGCGGTTACTCTGACCATAGACGGCCGGCCCGTAACGGTCGAACCGGGAACCACCGTGCTGGACGCGGCCCGGCACCTGGGCATCGCCGTTCCGACCCTCTGCTACCTGAAGCAGCTGAACCACCGGGTCGGGGCCTGCCGCATGTGCATCGTGGAGGTCGAGGGCGCGCGCACATACCTGGCCTCCTGTACCCTCCCCGCCACCGAGGGAATGGTGGTGCGGACCGGCACACCCGGCATCCGGAATGCCCGCCGGATGATCCTGGAGTTGATGCTTTCCGACCACCCGAACGAGTGCCTGCTCTGCATCCGGAGCGGCAGCTGTGAATTGCAGGAGACCGCAAACCTGATGGGGCTCCGGGAGATCCGGTTTCAGCGGGTTTCCCGGACCCTTTACAAGAAGGATGACTCCAGTCCGGCGATCATCCGGGAGCCCCAGAAGTGCATCTATTGCCGGCGCTGCGTCACGGTTTGCGCCGACGTGCAGACGGTGCACGCCATCGGGCCGCAGTTGCGCGGCTTCGCCACGGTGATCGCTCCCCCGTACAACCTGCCCCTGGGTGAGTCGGTCTGCGTGCACTGCGGCCAGTGCGCGCTGGTCTGCCCCGTGGGCGCTATCTACGAGCGGGACGACACGGGGGCCGTTTGGGCGGCGCTGGCCGACCCGGCCAAACACGTGGTGGTGCAGACCGCGCCCGCGACCAGAGTCACCCTGGGCGAGGCGTTCGGCTTGCCTCCGGGCACGCTGGTGACCGGCAAAATGGTGGCCGCCTTGCGGCGCCTCGGTTTTGACCGGGTGTTCGACACCGACTTTGCGGCGGACCTCACCATCGTCGAGGAAGGAAACGAGTTGATCGACCGCCTCGCGAAAGGCGGGCCGCTGCCGATGATCACGTCGTGCAGCCCGGGGTGGATCAAGTTCATCGAGCATTTCTATCCCGAGTTTTTGCCGCACCTGTCCACTGCCAAGTCGCCGCAGCAGATGTTCGGGGCGCTGGCCAAGACCTACTACGCGGAGCAGGCCGGGATCGATCCCAAGGATATCGTGGTGGTTTCGCTCATGCCTTGTACGGCCAAGAAATTCGAGGCCGGCCGGCCCGAGATGAACGCCAGCGGTTACCGGGACGTGGACGTGGTGCTCACCACCCGGGAACTGGTCCGAATGCTGCACGAGGCCTGCATCGACCTGAACAATATGCCCGACGAGGAGTATGACCGGCCGCTGGGCCTCTCGACCGGAGCCGGAGCCATATTCGGCGCGACCGGCGGAGTGATGGAGGCGGCGCTGCGCACGGCCTACGAACTGGTTACCGGGAAACCTTTGCCCGGGATCGACATCGAGGCGGTGCGTGGGCCGGACGGTGTCCGGCAAGCGGATGTCGACCTGGAGGGCAGCCCGGTCAAGGTGATGGTGGCCCATGGTCTGGGTCACGCCCGGATGCTGATGGAAAGGCTTGTTGCCGGCGAGTTGAAGGACTGTCACTTCATCGAGGTGATGGCCTGCCCCGGCGGCTGCATCGGCGGGGGCGGCCAGCCGATCGGCACCAATCCCGAAGTCCGGCAGCGGCGCGCCGCCGGGATCTACCGCGCGGACAAGGGAATGCAGTTGCGCAAATCCCACGAGAATCCGGCGATCATCGAGCTTTACGAGCGATTCCTGGGCAAACCCCTGGGCCAGAAGTCGCACTGGCTTTTGCATACCAGCTACACGCCGCGGTCGGCTCACCCGGAGCCGGCCGAGAACGAGTAGGGGACCGGCGGTGGAATAGGGGACAGTCCCCCTTTTGGTGGGGGTGATGAGGTTTGACCGGGACCGGGAACGGGATGCCGGCGGAGGCCTTGGTGTGGGTGATCGGTGAAACCGCCGAGGGCATTGAGGCGCCCTGCTGACCGCCGGACAGCATGGGGGACGTGCTCCCCGTGGACGCCCAGTTCAGGCTGCTGCAAAAAGTGCTGCGTTTACGCTACGGTGACCGGGTGATGGTGGCCTACCGGCAACTCGAGACCATCGCGGACGCGGATTTGCGCCGCGACGCCTTCCTGCTGCCGGCTTTGGCCGTCAACGGCAGGGTTATCCTCCGGGGGCGGCTGGACCTGCAAACAATCATCGACCACCTCGCCGAGCTGGGGATCCGGCCCTCACCCAAAGGCTAACAAAAAGGCTAATTGATGTCCACGCGGTGCGCCTTGGGTCTGCGGCCGGCTTCGGTCTTGGGAATCCGAATCTCCAGGATGCCGTTCTCGAAGTGCGCCCTTGCCTCATTGGGTTTCACCTCGACCGGAAGGGGCACGGTTCGCGAAAAACTGCCGTAGAACCGCTCGCTGTGGATGTAGTCATCTTCACGAACATCATGCACCCGCTTGATCTCCCCGCGGATGGAGACGGAGTCCTTGGTGACGTGAACTTCGACGTCGTCTTTGGACGGCACGCCCGGCAGCTCCGCGACCGTGATTACTTCGTCCTCGGTTTGGTGCACGTCGATACGCGGCGCGGCGGCCTCCCGCGTGCCGGTCCGCAGCGTGTCCCACAGCCGGTTCATTTGTTCGCGCAGGGTCGCCAATTCGGGGGGATCCCAACGTCTAAGGCCCATTTTTGTGTTTGCCTCCTGTTACCGTCTTGTTTCTTCTTATTATTGTTTCTGGCCGGCGCCATTATGTACCGCCGGGGCAGGGAACCGCCGGCCGAACACCGAAAACTGGTTATGTTAAGGAGATAGATCCGCACACAGAAACGGGGGGACTCAGGCGGAATTGGACTTGAAAGAAAAGCGGCTGTCTTCGGAATATGTTTTCCAGGGCAATATTCTGCGCGTCCGGGTGGATACGGTCTTGCTGCCGGACGGCCGCACCGGCTCCCGCGAGGTGGTGGAGTACGCCGGCGCGGTAGCCGTCGTTGCGCTGGACGCCCTCGGCCGGGTGGTGTTGGTGCGCCAATACCGCTATCCCGTGGGGGAGGAGTTGCTCGAAATACCGGCGGGGAAGCTGGAGGCTGGAGAGGACCCGCTGGCCTGCGCCCGGCGGGAACTGCTGGAAGAAACCGGTTTTGCGGCCCGGGATTGGCGTCTGGTGTGCAGTTATTATTCCACGCCTGGCTTCACCAGTGAGCGGATGCACGTGTTTCTGGCCACGGAACTCGAACCCAAAGAGGCGTCCGCGGATGCGGACGAGTTCATCGAGGTGGACCTTGTTCCGCTGGAGAAGGCGCTGGCGATGATCGGCGAGGGTACGATCCGGGACGGCAAATCACTGGTGGGATTGCTGACCGTGGTGCGGGAACTGGGCTCCAAAGAACCGTCCGGGACGGGTGCAAACGGTCCGGAGCGGTCATCCTTCCGTCCTACTTCGCCGTAAACGGCACAAAGATCATTTCCTCGGCCTTCAGCAGGGCCTGGTGCGGTCCTGGCGGGGGACTGGTTTTTGACTCCCCGATCAGCACCACGGTGTCCGCGATGGAAACCACTCCCCCGCGAAAGTCCAGGCCGGCCACCTTTGCCTGCCGGTCGCCGTATATCCCGGCCCGCACCGTACCCGACGAACTGCCCATTATCAGAACGTGGCCCCCGGCCTCGGCCAGAGCGCCGGAATGCACGTTCCCCATGATTACCAGGTGGCCGAGATCATTTCGGACTCGCTGGCCCGACCGGATGGCACGCCAAACGATATGTGTGCGGTCGCCGGACGGCGCCGGCGGCTTGGGGCGTGAAGGCGGGCGCGCGGCGCGTGCCTCCCGGACCGGCACCATGCCGTACCCGACCAGCATCAACTCCAACTCCTCCTGCTGATGCGCCGGCAAGGAAGCTTGCTCCGGCCGCAGGAAAAAGCGTGCCCCGCGGAAAAACCCGTTTGCTGACTCCATCTTTCGGCGCAGGACATCTTTCAATTCGTCAAAATCACTCGTCTGGGGCAACAAGATCATCAGTCCGTGCCGGGTACCCTTGATTTGCACTTCGCTCGACAAGCCAATCCCTTCCTAATGTTGCCGGGTATGCCCTTCCATAGTTATTTCGATCATCCACGACTTTTTTCCTCCCTGCGGCATAAAAAAACCTGATCGAGTGCACCATTCTACTGTAGAAAAACATGATTCGCCGTGACTCCGTTTTGAAAGGAGGCCTAATCAATGCCGGAGTGGCGCAAGGACCCGGTAGTGGACCGCTGGGTGATCATCGCCACCGAAAGGGCGAAGCGTCCCCGCGATTTCAAGTGCCCTTCCGACCAGCTCAATCCGGGCAACTGCCCCCTGTGTGTCGGTAACGAGGATAAGACCCCCCCGGAAATCCTGGCTTTCCGGGAGGCCAACTCTCCCGCCAACCAGCCGGGTTGGTGGATCCGGGTTGTGCCGAACAAATTTCCGGCCGTTCGCCCCGACGAGGGCCACTATACGTGGCATGACGGCATCTATGAGGGCATGAACGGAATCGGCGTCCACGAAGTAATCGTGGAATCCACCGATCACGAACCGGACTTGGTCAACCAGACCGACCGCCAGGTGGAGGAGGTCCTCTGGGCTTGGCGGGCCCGTTCGCTGGCTCTCCGCCACGACACCAGGCTGAAGTACGTTCAAATTTTCAAGAACAAGGGGCGCACCGGGGGCGCGTCTCTGGAGCACACGCACTCCCAGTTGATCGCCATCCCCATGGTTCCGGCTGATGTAGCCGAGGAGTTGGCCGGGCTGCACGAATACCGGCGGCACCGCAATGCGTGCGCCTACTGCGACGTGGTTCGCCAGGAGCTGTCCGGAAGGGACCGGGTGGTGCTGGAGAGTGAGCGTTTTGTGTGCCTGGTGCCTTTCGCCGCTCGTTACCCGTTTGAGATGTGGATTCTACCCAAGGAACATCAGGCCGACTTCGCCCAGATCGGCGAGGAATGCATCCGCGACCTGGCCCCGGTCCTGCGGGGGGCCTTGCTCAGGCTCTCGGATGCCGTGTGCCGGCCGCCGTACAACCTGGTACTCCACACCTCGCCCATCAACGTGGGCGGGGACGTATTCTACCACTGGCACTTCGAAATCATGCCCCGGTTGACGATCACGGCCGGCTACGAGCTGGGGACGGGGTACTTCATCAACCCGACGCCCCCGGAACTGGCGGCCGAGGCGCTCCGGGACGCGCTCGAAGAGGCTTTCGCGCCGCCCCACGCGCACACTATTCCTTAAGGAGGTGTCAAGGCATGTTTGACCGTCCGCTGAAAATACTCTTCGTTTCCTCGGAAGTGGTTCCGTTCGCCAAGACCGGGGGCCTGGCCGACGTCGCCGGTTCCTTGCCCAAGGCGCTCGCGACCGTTGTCGACCATGGGCTGCCGCATCACGATGTACGGGTGGCGATGCCCCGCTACAAAATGATCGAGGACACCCGGTACGTTACCGACTTTCCGGTCTGGTTCGCCGACAAGAATCACGAGGCGATCATCCGGCAGCGCGAAATCGAGGCTCAGTTCCAGGGGGCGCACCACACCGTTTTGGTGTACATGATCGACAACTACCAGTACTACTACCGGGACGGCATCTACGACTTCGACGACGAGGCCGAGCGGTTCGGCTTCTTCAGCAAAGCGGTGCTGGAGATGCTGCCCCGGTTGGGCTGGCAGCCGGACGTCATCCACTGCAATGACTGGCAGTGCGGGCCGATTCCGCTGTTTCTGAAGACGCACTACCGCGGGGACCCGTTTTTCAGCCGCATCGCCACCGTTTTCACGATTCACAACCTGCAGTACCAGGGGAACTACCCCAAGGAAGTGCTGCCCATGCTGGGCCTGGGCAAGGAGTACTTCCGGCCCGAGGAATTGGAGTTCTACGGCAGCGTGAGCTTCATGAAAGCCGGGATCAAGTACGCCGACGTGCTGTCCACCGTAAGCCGCACTTACGTCCGGGAGATCCAGACCCCTGAATACGGGCAGCGGATGGAGGGCGTGCTGCGGCAGCGGGCGCACGAACTCTACGGCATCGTCAACGGGATCAACTACCACGAGTTTGACCCGAAAACCGACCCGCGCCTGCACCGGAACTACGACGCCGACCATTGGGAACACAAAAAAGAGAACAAATACACCCTGCAGCGGGAAATGAACCTGCCGGTCCGGGACGTCCCGGTGATCGGGCTGATCACGCGGCTGGCGGACCAAAAGGGCCTGGATTTGATCGCCGAGATCAGCGAGGAATTGATGCGCCTGGATATTCAACTGGTGGTCCTAGGCAAGGGCGACAAATACTACGAGGATATGTTCCGGGAGATGAAGGTCCGGCATCCCGGGAAGATCGCCGCCCACATCGGCTTCAACCTCGTTTTGGCCCAGCGTATCTATGCCGGTTCGGACATGTTCCTGATGCCGTCCCGCTTTGAGCCCTGCGGGCTGGGGCAGTTGATCAGCCTGCGCTACGGAGCCATCCCCATCGTGCGGGAAACCGGCGGCCTGGCCGACACGGTGAGCGAGTACGATCCGGCCACCGGCGGCGGCAACGGTTTCGTCTTCAAGGAGTACGACGCCCGGGCCCTATACAGCGCCATCGCCCGGGCCCTGAAGCTCTGCCGGGAAGACCACCAAGCCTGGGGGCGGTTGGTGCGAAACGCCATGGAGATGGACTTCTCCTGGGCCCGTTCGGCCGTGGAATACCTCCAGTTGTACCGGGACGCCATGGAAAAGGCCGGCGAGGAAAGAGGCATCCGCATCGCCTGAAAGCCGGGCGGCGCAAAGCTGTGTGCGTACAGGACGGCCGTCCTCTCCGGGACGGCCGTCTTTCCATGTTGACAGGGGGTGGTTTCGGCGGTAGCATTAGTGGAAATCCTTGCTGAAGCCACATAGGGGGTGTTATTGAATTGTTGCCGGAGATTTTGTGCCCGCCCGGCGAATTCGCGGCCCGGTGGTTGAAATTCCAGGAACGGCTGCAGGAACGCGGGATCGACGGGGCCCTGCTGGTACAAAGCGCTGACCTCGTGTACTTCACCGGTACTTTTCAGGACGGTCATCTATACGTGCCGGCCCAGGGCACGCCCCGGTTTATGGTCCGCCGGGACTGGGCCTCCGCCCGGGCCGACGCCGCCCTGGACGACGTGGTCCCCATCCAGAGTTTCAGCCAACTGCCCGGACTGATCCAGGAAGCGGGTTGCCCCGTGCCGGGGCGGCTCGGCCTGGAGCTGGACGTGCTGCCGGTACAGGCCTACTTTCGTTATCAGAAGGTGTTCCCGGAGGCCGAACTGGTCGACTGCTCGTCGCTCGTCAAGGAACTCCGGGCCGTGAAGACCCCCTACGAGCTTGCTCTCCTGCGCGACGCCGGGCGCCGGGCGGACGCGATGTTCGCCACCCTGCCGGACATCGTCCGCGAAGGGCGTTCCGAGGTGGAGATGGCCGGCCTGTTTGAGGCCGTGGCCCGCCGCATGGGGCACCAGGGGCTTTTGCGCATGCGGGGCTTGAACGCCGAGACCTTCTGGGGGCACTTCATGACTGGAGTGACCGCTACCCAGGCCGGCTTTTTCGACGGCGCGACGGGTGGGGCGGGGGTCGGCCCGGAGTTCCGCTTCGGCGCCTCCTTCAAGAAGCTGGCCCGCGACGAACCGGTGGTGGTGGACTACCCCGGCATCTTCCGCGGCTACATCGTGGACATCACCCGGATCTTCGTGGCTGGCACCCTGCCGGAAACACTGCAGCGGGCGCACCGGACCGCCCTGGACATCCAGAACACGCTGGCGGCGGAGATCCGCCCCGGCAAGACCACCGCCGCGGTGTACGAGCGGGCCCGGACCCTGGCGGAGGAGGCCGGGCTGGCACCCCACTTCATGGGTTATGACAACCCGGTCCGCTTCGTGGGACACGGGGTGGGCTTGGAGCTTAACGAACTGCCGGTATTGGCCCCCGGCCGGGAAAACAAGCTGGAGGCGAACATGGTCATCGCCGTGGAACCGAAGTTCGTCTTCCCGGGCCTCGGCGCGGTCGGCATCGAGAACACCTTCGTGATCACGGAAGACGGGCTCGAACGGCTCACCAACTACCCCGACGAAATAATCGAACTCGCCTAATTGTGGATGCCGGCAACGAAGAAAGGTAGCCCAAGCCCAACCGAAGCCCAAAAGAAAAAAAGGACAGTCCCCTTTGTTGCCCCCCCGCAATAAAGCGGTGGGCAAAGAATGTCTGACGCTGCCGAAAGGGAAGAGGACTTAAGGCAATGGGGAAAATGGTTAAAAACGTGTTGGGGATCCTGGGCAGCCCGCGCCGCCACGGGAAGGTGGGCACGCTCCTGGATAAGGTGCTGGAGGAGGCGGCGGCCGGCGGCCACACTGTGGAATTGGTGCATCTGTACGATCTGGACATCCGGTACTGCCGGGGCTGTATGGCTTGCCGGTCGGCGGGCCGCTGCGGGATGGGCGACGACCTGGACCCCCTGGCGCGCAAAATCACGGCGGCGGACGTGGTGGTCCTGGCGGCTCCCACCTACTGGGCCAACGTGCCGGCGATCGTCAAGAACCTCTTTGACCGGATCGTGGGTTACGTGGCGGAGAGCCCCAAGGGCCGCGGCTTAAGGCCGCGCCTGTCCAGGAATCAGGAGTACGTGCTGATCACCGCCTGTACCAGTCCCAGCCCCGTCAACGTGTTGTTCAGGCAAAGCTCCGGGGCCCTCAGGAGCATGGACATGGTCTTCAGGGCGGCGGGCATGCGCCGGCGGGGCACGGTCACCCTGGCCGGCACCCGGGACCTGGAACAGATTCCGGCCCGTATTGTGGCTCAAGCCCGGCGCCTGGGCCGGATGATATAATCTGGAAAGCGCGATCAGAACCCGGCGCGAGGTCTCTACTCGAGGAAGCTACCCTCATCGCCCGGGTTGTGGAAGGCTTCCTGGAACAAAGGAAGTATGTGTTAGTCCACCGCCCGGGCCGGCGATCAATCGCCCCTCAGGACTGATCGGCCGACGACTGTAAGTCTGTCAACGGCCAGTGAAAATGTCACCTTAGAACACGCTAATTTGGCCTGAGAAAATGTCACCCCTTAAGATCGTTAAAGTGGCCTGAGAAAATGTCACCCCCTGAAACCGTGCTCCAAGTATACAC
>JBFLXL010000012.1 GCA_040757205.1 Bacillota bacterium | reverse complement strand
CTCGATCCAAGAGGTCCGGGGGCCGGGAACGTCAACTGTCACGGCTCCCGGTGCCATCCACTCCCGGCAATGACGAGTGCCATTGGCACGCGTCAATCAGTGACAAATAGCTCCGGCAGCAACAGCCTGGTGGGGTCTCTTTTTTTTTACACGTATGCTATAATTCAGGGCAGAGGTGGGAGCGGGTGCGTATTGCGGTCGTTGACGGCCAGGGAGGCGGCATAGGTAAGCACATCACGGAAAAACTGAGAAAAGAACTCCCCGAGGGAGCGGAAATTCTCGCTCTGGGCACGAACGCTCTGGCCACGGCGGTAATGCTGCGGGCCGGAGCGAACGAGGGTGCAAGCGGGGAAAACGCCGTCGTGTTGAACGCCGGGAGAGTGGACCTCATTGTCGGCCCGATCAGCATAGTCGTACCCAATTCCATGCTGGGGGAACTCACCCCCAAAATGGCCGAAGCCATCGCTCAGAGTACCGCGGCCAAAATCTTGCTGCCCTTGATTCCGGGGAGAACCACCATTGTGGGCCTGAAGTCCGAACCATTGCCCCACCTCATAGACGAACTGGTGCGCAAGGTAAAGGAACTTTGGACCGATTGATGCGGGTGGTTTTGGGCGCAGCCTGTCCGCAGTGTGGTCCTTTCTCGAAGAAGGAGGCAGGATATCCTTGGGCTGCAAGATGTACTTGGTGCGGCACGGTGAAACGTTGTGGAATTACGAACTCCGTTATCAGGGTCATGCGGATATCTTACTGAGCGAGTCCGGAATCCGGCAGGCCCGGGCCCTGGCGCTTAGGCTCAAGGACCAGCGTTTCGCGGGTTTTTACTCCAGCGACCTGCGCCGGGCTTACGACACCGCCCGCATCCTGGCGGAACCGCACGGGGCGGAAGTAGAGCGGATGGCCGAATTGCGGGAGATCAACTTCGGTGATTGGGAGGGGTTGACCCGCGAGGAGATTATCCGCATGTACCCCGACGTCTCCAGGAAATGGTGGTCCAAGCCGCTGGAAACCCGTTTGCCGGGCGGTGAGACCCTGAACGAGGTGGCCGACCGCTGCGTCCGTGCGCTGCAAGCAATCGCCGCCCGCCATCCGGACGACCAAGTGCTGGTGGCCGCCCACGGTGGTTCGATCCGGGCCAGTGTGGCCCTCCTGATGCGGATGGACCTCAACCAGTACTGGCGCCTGCGCCAGGACAACGCCGCCCTCACCGTCGTCGAGCTTTTCGAACCCGACCGCGCCCAGCTTTTGCTTTTCAACGACACCTGCCATCTATAGGCCTGGTGGCAATAACGGTATCTTTAATTTGACACCGGTCTGTTGCGCAGTGTATACTATCTTCACAAGAGCGCTGAGTTCCCGGGAAAAGTCCGGGAAGCGGGGGAACCACCAATTGGGGTGAATCCCGGCATTACGCCGGGTAGGGTTAGCTTTCGACCCGAACCCGTCAGCTAACCTCGCAAGCGTGGGAAGATGGCCCGGCTGACAAGCCGCTCAGGGTTGTCGGAACGGATATTGTTCGCGCATCTTCCCCGGAACCGGTGCTCCGGGGTTTTTGTTTGCCGGCCAAGTCGCTTTCGGGAGGTGGAAACACATGGCGATCGACAGCCTGGAGTGCGGCGTATTGTCGCCGGAGGAGAGCCGGAAGCAGGGACTGAAGCGGGCCAAGGAACTGAAGGGCCGCATTGCCGACTACCTGATGGTCAAAGACTATATCCCCTGTGGGCGTGAGCGGGCCGATGAGATCGGGGTCCACAAAGAGCGGCTGTTGAAGCTTTTGGGCGGGACCAAGGAGCAATGGCTGGACTGGCATTGGCAAATGCGCCAGCGAATCACGAACGTCAAGGTGCTGGCCCGGTTTGTGGAACTCAACCGCGATGAGATTCGCGATATTGACCAGGTCTCCAGGCAGTACCGGTGGGCCGTGTCTCCGTACTATGCCGCCGTGATGGCCGTTGGGGGAATGAAGGGGCCGATCTGGGCTCAGGCCGTCCCGTCGGCGGCCGAGATCACCGATGGCCGCGGAACGGCCGACCCCATGGCGGAACGGCTGACGTCCCCCGCGCCCGGTATCACCCGGCGGTACCCGGACCGGCTGATTATCAACGTTACCAACCAGTGCGCCACCTACTGCCGCCACTGTCAGCGGCGCCGGAACATCGGGGAGGTGGACCGGCACCAGCCGCGGCGGGTGCTTGAGGCCGCCCTGCAGTACATCCGTGAGAACCGCGAAATCCGCGACATTCTGGTCACGGGCGGTGACGCGCTGCTTTTGAGTGACACGGTGCTGGATTGGCTCCTGGGCGAGTTGCACGTCATCCCGCACGTTGAGATCAAGCGGTTGGGAACCCGGACGCCGGTGACCCTGCCGCAACGGATCACGGCGGGGCTCTGCGCCGTACTGGAGCGGTATCCGCCGGTATATATCAACTCGCAGTTCAACCACCCGCTGGAGGTCACGCCCGAGGCCATCCAGGCCTGCGGCCGGTTAGTGCGGGCGGGAGTGGTTCTGGGCAATCAGGCCGTACTGTTGAAGGGAATCAACAACGACCCGCACGTGATGAAAAAGCTGAACCACGAGCTTCTCCGCGCCCGGGTGCGGCCCTACTACATCTTTCACGCCAAGTCGGTACGGGGCACCAGCCACTTCATCACTCCGGTCGAGGAAGGGCTAGCCATTATGGACCAACTGCGCGGTTACACTTCGGGCCTGGCGGTGCCCACCTATATCATCAACGCTCCCGGGGGTTACGGCAAGACGCCGGTGACCCCTTCATACGTGGTGGACCATGACGACCAGCGCTTGATCCTGCGCACCTGGGAAAACCGGGTCCTTCCGTACCCCAACCGACCGTCCGGCTTATGAAAGCGCCGGTCGTGGGGGAACCTATGGGCACGGAGCGGACCGTCGGTCTTTGGTCTTGCAGACCAACGCCTGCCGGGGAAAAGGGGGCCTTAGCTCACTAATGGATATCGACCGTTGGGAAACCTGGTCGCGGGCGCCGTGGAGCACGCAGCCCAGCTTGAAACTAAAGACTGACGAGGTCGGCATAGACTTCGACCTTTTCATCGAGGGCTTACGCGAGGGGCGGAGCGATGCGGAAATGGCCGGCGCCTTCGAGGTGCCGGCGGGGACGGTGGCCAACCTGCGGGAGCACTTCATGCGCTACGGCGTGGACTCGGTCCAGGGTCAGGACTAGGAAAGGCCCCGGCTGACGGGCCGCCGACCGGCCCAGACCACGCGGAATAGAATACCCAGTCAGAACCGACCGAGCCGAGAATTGAACCGGCTTGCGCCAACGGATTATTCCTTGAGCAATGCCTTTGGCGCCTTTGATCGTCCGATTGGCAGGCCTGTTTCTCCTATGCTATAATGTTCGGCAATCAATGTTAGGAGGCGGGCTTACTTGACGCACCCCGAAAGGTTTATCCAGGAAGGCTTGACATTTGACGACGTGTTGCTGGTGCCCGCGGCCTCGGAGGTCCTGCCGTCGGAAGTGGACACTCTGACCAGGCTCACCCGCAAGATAACCCTCAACATTCCCCTGATGAGCGCCGGGATGGACACCGTAACGGAGGCGCGCCTGGCGATCGCCGTCGCCCGCGAGGGCGGCATCGGCGTCATCCACCGGAACATGAGCATCAAGAAGCAAGCCCTGGAGGTGGACAAGGTAAAGCGTTCCGAACACGGCGTGATCTCCGATCCGATTTACCTGTCGCCGCGCAACCTGATCGGCGAGGCCGATATGCTGATGGGCCGATACCGGATCTCAGGGGTGCCGATTACGGAAAAGGGCAAGCTCGTGGGAATCATCACCAACCGGGACCTCCGTTTTGTCACCGATTTCAACCAACCGATCGATCAGGTAATGACCAAGGAGAACCTGATCACCGCTCCGGTGGGCACCACTCTGGAAGAAGCCAAGGAAATCCTACGCCGTTACAAAATCGAGAAACTGCCCCTGGTGGACGGGGAGAACAACCTGCGCGGCCTGATCACCATCAAGGACATCGAAAAGGCGCACAAGTACCCGCGTTCGGCGAAGGACCCCCAGGGACGGCTGCGGGTGGCGGCCGCGGTGGGCGTTTCCCGGGATTTCATGCACCGGGTCAACGCCCTGGTGGAAGCAAAAGTGGACGCCGTGGTGGTGGACACCGCGCACGGCCATTCCCGCCGGGTGATCCAGGCCGTCTCGGTGATCAAAAACAAGTATCCGGACCTCTGCGTGATCGCCGGGAACGTGGCCACCGCTGAGGCGTCCCGGGACCTGATCCAGGCCGGGGCGGACGCGGTCAAGGTGGGCATCGGGCCGGGTTCCATCTGCACCACCCGGATCATCTCCGGTGTCGGGGTGCCGCAGATCACCGCCGTGCACAACTGTGCCGGCGAAGCGGCGAAACACGGTGTGCCGGTCATTGCCGACGGGGGTGTGAAGTACTCCGGGGACATCGTGAAGGCGATCGCCGCCGGAGCCGATGTGGTTATGATCGGGAGTCTTCTGGCCGGCACCGAGGAGAGCCCCGGAGAGATCGAAATCTTCCAGGGCCGGAGTTACAAGGTCTACCGGGGAATGGGCTCGCTGGGCGCGATGAACGAGGGCAGCAAGGACCGTTACTTTCAGGAAGGCGCGGGCAAGCTGGTGCCCGAAGGGGTGGAGGGGCGCGTACCCTTCAAAGGTCCCCTGTCGGAGACCGTTTATCAGTTGGTGGGCGGTCTTCGCTCCGGTATGGGCTACTGCGGGGTGCGGACCATTGAAGAGCTTAAGCACAACACGCGCTTCGTGCGGATTACACCCGCCGGCCTGCGTGAGAGCCATCCTCACAACGTAACCATCACCAAGGAGGCACCGAACTACAGTTTACGCTAAAAACTCCTAAAAAAAGTTTGCCTTTTCCCGCAGGGTTTACCGGGTCGACGGGGTATTTATCTGTAAAGACCTGGGATCACTAGCAAATGAAGGGAGAAGGTGAGCGCACCGGTGAGCGGGACCCTACATTCGTTGACCGATGTACTGAAAAAGACCCTGTTCTTTTTTGAAGCTATGTCCGCCAAGGAACTGGCGCCTTACGTGCGGCGGAAAATGCTGCAGGACTATTCCCTGAGCCAGATTGAGGAAAAGGTGCTGCTCTGCCTGAAACAGCACGCTGGCTTCAAACAGGGAGAGGACCGTCTGTGGATGCTTAACCTTGAGGGCAACCGGGAAAACGACCAGTTCTACCACCTGCTCCTCAAGCGGGGTGAAGCCTTGAGCCTCTGGGATGCGGTCAACGTTGGCCCAAACAAGAAGAAGAAGCTAAGGCGCCTGATTGCGGAAGAGGCGAACCTGATCCGGGACGGGCGGTTCGTCCAGTTGACCAACGGGACGTGGGGCCTGACCGAATGGGACACCGAGACCGAAGGCTATCCCTTGAATCATCTCATTATCAAGGCTCTCCGGCTGCATCCTGCGGGCCTGTCCCTGCCCCAGATCGCAACCGTGGTAAACAAGTGGCGCCTGGCCACCGAGGCTTCGGTGGAGGCCCAGGTGCGCAAGTTTCCGTACTTCGAAATCCAGAGTGAGAGCGTTTGGACTTACAACCAGTCCGCCCACCGGGTTTACGAAGAGGTCATGAAAAAGTACCTGGGCATCCTGCGCGATCAGAAGAAACGCTGGCAGTGGGAGCGCGAGCAGTGGTACCGAAAGTACCAGCAGGTGCAGGCCCAACTCGAAGAACTGGGTTCCGCCCAGCGGGAGGCAGCCGCAGCCGTCGCTCAGCACGTCATCGTCCGGGACCAGCGGGACCACCTGGCCACCCTGCTTTCCGAGAAAGACCTGCTCCTGTCGCTGCGCAAGAAGGAGATTCTCTACTACCAGGACCAGGTGCGGAAACTGGAGTCGAAAGCGAACAGCATCCTGCACCAGTGCCGCCTGTGGGTCCAGCGGGCCCGCGACTCCCAGGATGAGACCCGCCGGCTGCGGGATTCACTGGAGGCGACCCAGAACAACCTGGAGGGGATGTTCAGCAAGCTCCAGCAGTTCCGCGAGCGGGCCCGGGAACAAAAGAGCGAACTCGCCCAGCTGAAAGAGGAGCAGAGTGCCCGCGTGGCTGAACTCCAAGGGGAAATAATCGAACTGAAAGCCCGGGGCGAGAAGGAACGATTCACGGCCTCCCGCAAGGAGAAGACCCTGCGCGAAGAGATCGACCGGATGCAGCGCGATCTGCGCGATGCCCTGGAGGCTGGGGAGGACCTGCAGCGTTCAATCCGCTTCATGCAGGAGGAAGTGGGGCGGACGCGGGAGGAGTTCCGGCGGCTGCAGAGGACCGCAAACCATCCCTTGGTGCGGCTGGCCGTACGGATCTCCACCATCCTTGCCCGCCGCCCCAGTGATGCCTAAAGGGCGCCAAAAGGGGAGCGCGCCCACGCACCGAAAAAGGTGTCGACCCTTTTTCACTAAACACGAGTGCGAAAAAAGTGTCAGACACCTTTTGCGCACCTCGAAAAAGCGTCAGACCCTTTTGCCTTTCCTGATGTCACGAGTGGATATCCTGGTTGCCAAGGAACAGGGTCACCGAGGGGGACAGGCACCTTTTCCCACTTGTCACTTGTACTGGTAATCGTCAGGTTTCCATGCGGGAAAAGGAGCCAGTCCCCTGGAACGGGGACAGTTCCCCTCTCCCCAAGGGGACTGTCCCCCTTTGGTGTTACGGAAAAGGGCACGTCCCTCTTTGGATACGGAAATAGGGGGGGGATAGGGGACTGCCCCCCTTTTCCCCTTTTTTTAGGTGTAGACGCGCAGGCCGCGGTCGCGGGCCATGCGAATCGCTTCGAGCACCTCTTCCCGGAACGGCCGCCGGTCCAGAGGCGGGAAGTGCCGCGCGCGGTAGGCCGGGCGGTACTGGGCCATGATGTTGATGAAACAATCCGGGGAGACTTTTGCCGCCAGGAAATCAATCAGCTCGGCGGTGCCCGCCAGGCCGCCGGGCAACACCAGATGCCGCACCAAGAGCCCCCGGGTCGCGATCCCGTCCCGGTCCGTCACCAGGTCGCCCACCTGGCGTTGCATCTCGCGGACGGCGGCCTTGGCGACGCTTGGGTAGTCTTCCGCTCCCGACAGGCGCCTGGCCGTATCACGGTCCATATACTTCACGTCCGGCATGTAAATGTCCACTATACCGTCGAGCAGCGCCAGCGTCCGCAATGAATCGTAGCCGCCCGTGTTGTAGACCACCGGGACCCGCAGACCCTCGCGAGCGGCGAAGTACAGCGCGGCGATGATCTGCGGCACGTAGTGGGTGGGGCTGACGAAGTTGACATTGTGGCAGCCCCGTTTCTGCAGGCCCAGCAGGATGCCGGCCAGCTTTCGCACGGTGACCGGTTCGCCTTCCGCCTGCCAACTGATGCCGTAGTTCTGGCAGAAGACGCATTTCAGGTTGCAGTGGGTCATGAATACGGTGCCCGAACCGTACCGCCCCACGAGCGGGGCCTCCTCGCCGAAATGCGGGCCGTAGCTCGAAATCATCACGAGCCGTCCGGCCCGGCAGGTTCCGGTCTCGTTCAGGACACGGTTCACCGCGCACTCCCGGGCACAAAGCCGGCAGCTCTTCAGTTCCCGGTAAGCCCGTCCCGCCCGGTGCCGCAGATTCTCCAACCCCAACTTCAGGTAAGCCGGTACAAAGCCCCGCTCCCGCTCCCGTTTCCGCTCCTTACCCTCGGCCATAGCCGTTTTCACACCCCATCGAACATGCCGTTCAATAGCTATTTGTGTTTACATTAATATAATTGCACTTGTAGACACAAGCGCACAAAAAGCCATCGGCAAGAGGAAAACTGCGGAAGATGGAGAAGTATTGTTTTTTGAGGTAGCAATGGACGTCACCTTGTGGAGGAGGAAAAAGGCCAGTGAACGAGAGGGTCATCAAGATCGGCCTTCTGGGTTTGGGTACGGTCGGCGGCGGCGTGTACCAAGTTCTGCAGAAAAACGCCGGCCTCATCACGCGCAAAGCCGGTGTGCGGCTTGAGATCGACCGGATTATGGTTCGGGACGTAGGCCGCGACCGGGGTTTGTCATTGCCCCCCGGTGTGCTCACCGACAGGCCGGAAGACATTCTGGAAAACCCGGCCATACAAATAGTGGTGGAGGTCATGGGCGGCACCGGGCCGGCGCTCGACTACGTGCGCCGCGCGCTCAGGCGGGGGAAGAGCGTGGTCACCGCCAACAAGGACATGCTGGCGGAGCACGGGAAGGAGCTTTTCGATCTCACCCGTGAACACAAGAGCGACCTCCTGTTTGAGGCCAGCGTGGCCGGCGGCGTCCCGATCATCCGAGTCCTCAAACAGTGCCTGGCTGCGAATCGGATCGAAGCGGTGATGGGTATCCTGAACGGGACCACGAACTACATGCTCACCCGGATGACCGCCGAAGGCACCGACTTCCAGACCGTGCTGCAGGAGGCGCAGGCGCTCGGCTACGCGGAGTCCGACCCGACCAACGACGTGGAGGGCTACGACGCGGCCCGGAAAACGGCAATCCTGGCCTCTATCGCCTTCAACACCCGGATTTCGTTCCCGGCCGTGTACGTTGAAGGAATTTCGCGAATTACTGCCGAAGATATCACCTATGCCACCGAACTCGGCTACGTGATCAAGCTCCTGGGGATCGCCAAGGATACCCCGGAGGGCATTGAGGTCCGGACGCACCCGGCGCTGTTGCCGCGCCGGCACCCGCTGGCCGCCGTGAGCGACGTTTTCAACGCCATCTACGTCCGGGGTGACGCGGTCGGCGAGACCATGTTCTACGGACGCGGCGCCGGAGCCCTGCCGACGGCGAGCGCGGTGGTGGCCGATATCATGGATGCGGCCCGGAACATCGTGCACCGGGTTCCCGGCATCATCAGCTGCACCTGCTTCGAGGACCGCCCGCTCAAGGAGATGGGGCGGGTCAGCTGCAAGAATTACCTGCGCCTTCGGGTCGTGGACCGGCCCGGGGTGCTCGCTCAGATCGCGCGGGTGTTCGGGGACAACCAGGTCAGCCTGGCCGCGGTGACGCAGAAACACAGCGAAGGGACCAAGGCCGAACTGGTTCTGGTCACGCACGAGGTGGCCGAGCAGAATCTGCGCGGCGCCCTGGCCGGACTCACCGGCCTGGACGTGGTGGAGAGGGTCTGCAATGTGATCCGGGTGGAGGGCGATAGTTGAGCGGGCGCAAAGCGATAGTCCGGGTGCCGGCCACGTCCTCCAACCTGGGCCCCGGATTCGATTGCCTGGGTTTGGCCCTGGAGCTTTACAACTTCGTGGAGCTCAAAGTCGTGCCGGAGGGCCTGGATGTCACCGTCCAGGGTGAGGGGGCTTCGGAGATCCCGGCGGACGAGTCCAATCTGACGCTCCGGGCGGCGCGGCGGGTGTTCGACCTGCACCGCGAACATCCACCTGGCCTTAGCCTGCGCATGACCAATAATATTCCCCCGGCTCGCGGACTCGGTTCCAGTGCGGCGGCGGTGGTCGGCGGGCTGGTCGCCGCCAACGCCCTTTTGGGGAACCGACTGTCAAAAACCGAACTTTTGCGTTTAGCCGGGGAAATGGACGGACACTTGGACAACGTCGCCCCGGCACTGCTCGGAGGCCTGACGGTGGCCGTTCCGGACGGCGCGGCGGCGCTCGCCCTGCGCCTGGAACCGCCCGCCGGACTCCTAGCGGTGGCGGCCGTCCCCGCCGTTAACGTATACACCCCCCGGGCCCGGGCGGTTCTGCCGCGCGACGTTCCCTTCGCGGACGCGGTGTTCAACCTGGGGCGCGTGGCGCTCTTGGTCGGGGCCCTCACCGGGGACCGATTAGAGTTCTTGGCCCCCGCCATGGCCGACCGCCTGCACCAAAAGTACCGGGAACAGCTTGTGCCCGGATTGGCCGGCGTTATCGAGGCCGCTCTTGAAGCCGGCGCACTGGGGGCGGCGCTCAGCGGTTCCGGACCCACCGTGGTCGCCCTGACGGACGACCCGGAAAAGGCGGGGGCAATAGCCGCGGGGATGCGGGAAACCTTCGCTAAACTCGGACTCCCGGCTTGGACGCCGACCCTGGCGCCGGACCGGGATGGCGCGTGTACGGTGGAAACTGTGGCAGGAGGCACGATATGCTCGTAGTGCAGAAGTTTGGGGGCAGTTCGGTGGCCGACGCCGGACGGATCGCCCGGGTGGCCGTCCGGATCAAACGTACGGTTGAAGACGGGCACCGGGTCGTGGTGGTAGTCTCGGCCATGGGCGACGCCACCGACGAATTGCTGGCCTTGGCCGGCGAGGTCACCCGGAACCCCTCGGCCCGGGAAATCGACATGCTGTTGGCCACCGGCGAGCAGGTGTCGATCGCCCTTCTGACCATGGCACTTCAGGCGATAGACTTGGACGCGGTTTCTCTGACCGGTGCCCAAGCCGGGATCACCGTTGACGGCATCCATACCAAAGGGAAGATTGTGGGCCTAGACACGGCCCGCCTGCACTCCGAACTCGAGCGGGGCCGGGTGGTGGTGGTGGCCGGCTTCCAAGGGGTGACCCGCGACGGCGAGATCACCACCCTGGGGCGGGGCGGTTCGGACACCACGGCGGTGGCGCTGGCCGCGGCCCTGAAGGCCGGGGTCTGCGAGATTTTCACCGACGTGGACGGCGTGTATACCGCCGACCCCCGCCTGGTGCCCGAAGCCCGCAAACTGGACATGATATCCTACGACGAAATGTTGGAGCTGGCCAGCCTCGGGGCGGTCGTGCTGCACCCGCGGGCCGTGGAACTGGCCAAGCTGTACGGGGTACCCCTGGTGGTGCGGTCGAGCTTCAACAACGGGCCGGGGACGCTCATAAAGGAGGTCGGCGATTTGGAGAAGACGGCGGTGGTGAATGGGGTGGCCCACGACGTGAATATCGCCAAGATCAGCCTGTTCGACGTTGAGGACCGTCCGGGCATCGCCTCAAGGATCTTCCGCGAACTGGCCCGGTCCAACATCAACGTGGATATGATCATTCAGGGCGCAATGCGCGACGGCCGGAACGACATCGCCTTCACGGTGAGCCGGGACGACCTGTCCCGGGCACTGGAGGCCGTTCGCCGCATCCAGGCACTGGTCGGCGCCAAGGGGGTGACCTTCAACGACACCCTGGCCAAGGTTTCGATCGTGGGGGCCGGAATGGTCTCCTATCCCGGGGTCGCGGCGACGATGTTCGAAGGGCTGGCCGAAGCGGGCATCAACATCGCCATGATCAGCACTTCGGAGATCAAGGTGTCGTGTGTGATCGGCCGGGAGGAAATCGAACGCGCGGTCCGGGTGCTGCATATGAAGTTCAACCTGGGCGAGGTACCCGCCTCCGGCGCACCGGCCTAGCGACTGTTTCGGTTGCGGGGGGGGGAGGGCGCAACACCCGTCCCGCCGGCAACCAGGGGATAGATACCGCTTCTGGGAGCGGGATTAGACTAGAGGACCCGCCTCCCGGGAAACGTAATTTTTGCAAGGAGGTGAAACATCACCGAAAGAAAAGAGTACTAGGCAAGAAATATTACGGGATGGTCTGGCTTTTAACACCTATTTTTTTTAGGAGGGAAACACTGATGGCGCTACCAAATCCGCATGGTCCGGAGAAAAAACTGATGCCCCTGTTCCTGGAGGGCGAGGCGCGTGAAGCCGAAATCGCCCGCGCGGCAAGCCTCCCGAAAGTCTACATGACCTCCATGGAGACCTCGGACATCCTGATGCTCGGCATGGGTGCGTTCACCCCGCTGAAAGGCTTCATGAACAAGGCCGACTGGCAGGGTTGCGTATTCGACCTTAAACTCGCCGACGGCACCATGTGGCCGATGCCGGTCACCCTATCCATCTCCGCCGCCGAACTTGAGGCCTCCGGTGTCAAGGAAGGCAGCGACGTCGCCTTGATCGACCGTGAGTCGGGCGAGGTGTATGCAACCATGAACATAGAGGAGATCTACCAGATCGACAAAATGGCCCAGGCCAAGGAAGTCTTCAAGACCGACGACGCCGAGGGGCACCCCGGCGTGGAGAAGACCTTCAAGCAGGGCGAGTTCAACCTCGGCGGCCCGATCAAGGCCCTGAACGAAGGCAAATACCACGAAATCTACCCGGAGTACTACATGTACCCGGCCCACACCCGGGCACTCTTCGAGAGCAAAGGCTGGTCGCGGGTGGTGGCCTTCCAGACCCGCAACCCGATGCACCGCTCCCATGAATACCTGGTCAAGTTCGCCCTGGAAAGCGGAGCCGTTGACGGCGCCGTCATCCACGCCATCGTGGGCGCCCTGAAAGCCGGCGACATCCCCGGCGAGACCCGCGTCAAGTGCTACGAGGCCCTCATCAACAACTGGTTCCCGAAGCAGAACATCGCGCTCGCCGTGTACCCGATGGAGATGCGCTACGGCGGCCCGCGTGAGGCCCTGCTGCACGCCGTCTTCCGGCAGAACTTCGGCTGCAAATACCTGATCGTCGGCCGCGACCACGCCGGCGTGGGCAGCTACTACGGCCCGTTCGACGCCCAGACCATCTTCGACGAGCTGTGGCCGGGCGCCCTGGAACTGGCCCCGATGAAGATCAACTGGACCTTCTACTGCTACAAGTGCGAGAGCATGGCTTCCCTGATGACTTGCCCGCACGGCAAGGAAGACCGGGTCATCGTGTCCGGTACCCAGTTCCGCCGCGCAATGCAGGAAGGCGCCGAACTGCCGAAGGAATTCGGCCGGCCCGAAGTCCTGGCTATCCTGGAAGAGTACTACCAGACCGCGGAGAAGGTCGAGATCAAGAAGCACGCCTACGAAGAACTGACCCCCGAGATGCTGAAGAAAATCCAGGAAGGCAAGAAGTAGTCAGTCTCTTTTAAGCTGCAAGAATTGCTTAAAGGGCCCGCTTCCGGCACGGAACGCGGGCCCTCTTTCCGCCGTGGAGCGGCCGGCTCACTCAACGTTGGCGGGGCAAGCCGACCTGTCTTTGTGTCGCCCGTGGTCCAAAAGCACCGGGCGGCGAGTTTTCAAAAGGGCGGCAAGTTCTCAAAACAACGCCGAAACGCCTGGAGCGCCGGGCGGCCCCGCACCTGGAACGTCCTGAAACGTTTTCGGCTCACTTGACGAGCGGCCGGATCATGGGGTACAATCAAGGACACAAGCTCAGTCGGGGCGTAGCTCAGCTTGGCTAGAGCGCTACCTTGGGGTGGTAGAGGCCGCAGGTTCAAGTCCTGTCGCTCCGACCATAAAGTACTTCCGTAAGTCAAAGAAGGCTTACGGATTCTGCTTTTTTTGAGAGAAGTCATGTAGTTGCCGGACAACCCGACGGAATAGAGCCATCAATTTGGTAAGATAAGGTGGTACGTAACCACATGGGATCGATCAACCGCACTAACGCCGAGGGGCCGCCAAGAATGTCCCGGCTTTCGGTAAGCGGGCGCACGGGCGGCAACCAACAAAGGGACGGTTTGTAAAGAGAAAATGACAAATCCGGTGCAATACAAAGCACTACCGTCCTCAATGGCTCGGTTTGCGCACTCTGGAACATAGCCAGGCAGGCCATAATTGTCCCGGTTTCAGCCTCGAAAACGGGTTTCTGTACTCCAAGCGGTTTCACCAGGGCGAGACTCTGGGTCGTTGGGCTATTAATTGGTACCCAGGCAGTTGTCTGGGCCAAAATTGTTGGATTGTATTGACCGCACCCAAGGATGTTTGCTATAGTGATATTGTGAACAAGCGCAGCAGTATGCACCAACACGTGCCATAATGTACAAAACATCGACCCCGCACGCGCTAATCCGCATGAGGAGGTGATATTTCCAGAGTTTCGGCGATGACTGATTGCCCAGAGAGTCCGTGTGTAGTGACGGAAGCAAATATCCGTATAGGGAAAGGAGAAGAGACATGAGTCTGATCGGGCACGGTGGAAAAGAAATTGTCGAACGGGTAATGGATCCGCAGGAGGCGGTGGATAAGATCCGTGGCCTCACCCAAATTCCGATCCGGAACCAGATCGCGCGCGAAGTCATCATGCTTTCCTACGGCTTCTTTACTCCGTTGGAAGGCTTCATGACCAAGGCCGATGTGGACGGCGTGGTCGAAAATATGCGCCTGGCGAGCGGAGTGGTTTGGTCAATCCCCATCGTCTTCGACATGTCCAGTGAGGAGATCGCCGCCAAGGGAATCAAAGAGGGGGATACCCTCCTGCTGATGTCCCAGAACCAGCCTTTGGCCACCCTGGACGTGGAGGAGATTTTCGAGTACGACCTGAAAAACATGGCCGCCAAAATCTACGGCACCGACGACGAAAAGCACCCGGGCTGCGCCCGGACCTACCGGTACGCCGACCGTTTCATCGGCGGGAAGGTTACCCTGGTGAACCCCCCGAAGATGAACGAGCCCTACGACGCGTTCTTCCTGACCCCGCGCCAGATGCGGGCCAAGATCGCCGAGAAGGGCTGGGAGCGCTGCGTCGCCCACCAGACCCGCAACGTGCCCCACAGCGGCCACGAGTGGCTGATGAAGCATTCCTGGATCGCCTGCCACGCCGACCAACCGGTGGAGAAGACGATCACCGGGGTCGTGGTCAGCGCGGTCATGGGCGAAAAGCGCAAGGGTGACTACATCGACGAGGCGATCGTTCTCACCCACGACGCCTTAAGAAAATACGGCTACTTCCGGGAAGACGTGCACCTCACCTCGATCATCATGTGGGACATGCGCTACGCCGGCCCGAAGGAAGCCATTTTCCACGCCATCGTCCGGACCAACCTGGGCATCACCCACCACATGTTCGGCCGCGACCACGCCGGCGTGGGCAGCTACTACGATCCGTACGACGCGCACCGCATCTTCGACACCATCTCCAAGGAGGACCTGCGCATCACGCCGATCCGGGTGCTGGAGTGGTGGTTCTGCCCGCTGTGCGGTGAGGTGACCTACATGGGCCTGTGCGGGCACACCAAGGAGCGCCAGAACTTCAGCGGCACGGTGGTCCGGAGCATCATCCAGGACGGCGTGAAGCCGCCGCGGATCATCTTCCGCCCCGAGGTGTTCGACATTATCCTGGAAACGGCGGAGAAGTACGGCTTCGGTTCCGCATACGTGAATGACCAGTACCTGGCGCAGAGGCAGCCGCTGTTTACGGTGCCGCCGCTCGAACTCTAGTTAGTTAAGGAGGTATCAGAGAAGATGACCCATCACGAGGAGACCTTCCCGATCAACGTGTGGATCAACGAGGAGCGGTTCGCCAAGCTGCAGGCCGTTAAGCTGGGCGACCTGACCCAGGAGGCGTTCGCCGGACTCAAGGTGTTGCGCGTGCCGTGCACCGCCGAACAGCGGGACAAGGTGCTGGCCGTATTTCCCACGGCCAAGTTTGATAGCGCCACCACGAAGAGCATCGAACAGTTGCCCAGGGACATCAAGGACAAGATCTTCGACCTGGTGGTGGAAAAGGCGAGCGTGGACATAATGGAGGAGTTCCTGGCCGGCTACTAGCCGTCTGAAAACCCACCAATCTCAGAACTGGGTGGCGGCCCGCCTCCGGGCTGGAGCGGGCCGCGGCCTTGTGCGCCTGCATACTTTGCGCCGGTGCACGCCAGACTAGCCATGAAATTCTCCCAAGTGCAGGAGGTGTCCGGCTTTGCAGGTGGAAGTCGATCCGGAACTTTGCATCAGCTGCGGGGTATGCATCGAGATGTGCCCGGAGGTGTTCAACTGGGGCAACGAGGACAAGGCGGTGGCGGTCAGGGACGAGGTGCCCGACGACCTGGAGGAACGCGCCCACGACGCCATGGACGGCTGCCCGACCGAGGCGATCCTGGAACATTAGCCTGATCCGGTTTAGTACGGCCAAGGCTCCCCTGAAAGAGGGGAGTTTTCTTTTGTCGGACCTCCGGGGCCGGCGGGGCGGCTGCCACCGGCAAGCCGGGTGAGGAAATCCGGGTGTCGGCTTTCCAGGAGGCGCGCGAACTGGGCTCGGCTGGTGCGGCCGGTCACCCGCAGGCGCTTTAAGGTGTGGGGATCGTCACCGGCCTCGACCCGGCCCTGTACGGTGGTGAAGGCGAGCATGTACCCGGAGTCGGCCACCGTTTGGACCGTATGGTCGTTGAATTCGCCGTACGGGTAGCAAAAGTGCTGCACGGGGCGGCCCAATCTCTCCGCCAGAACTTCGCGCGCGCCGCGTACCTCGTGCTCGGCCCGGCCCGGGCTGACGGCGGTCAACCGGGGATGGTCCAGGGTGTGGGCGCCGATAGTCCAGCCGGCCGCGTCCAAAGCCCGGATCTCATTCCAGCTCAACATTACGTTCACCGGCTGGGTGTCTACGTCGAAGTAGTTGGTGCGTTCGACCGCGTTGGCCACCACGAAGACCGTGGCAAAAAACCCGTACTCGCGCATAATCGGGTAGGCGCAGACGTAGTTGTCGCGGTAGCCGTCGTCGAAAGTGATGAGGACCGGCTTCGGGGGTAGGGGCGCACCGTGGTCCAGCCAGGCCCAGAGCTGATCCGGGGTAATGGTGCTGTAACCCCGAGCCGCCAGGTAGCTCATCTGCCACTCGAACTCCCGTGGGTCCACCCGCAGTCCCCAGCCGCCCGTGTACCGGTCCGGGTTCACCTTGTGGTACATTAAAACCGAGATATCCCGTGGAGCAAATTCGGACGAGACGGGCGCAGGGGAATGAAACGGAGCGAGCAGGAGAAAGAAGACGGTCGCCAGAATGCCCCATGTTAGGGGCGATCGGTGGGGCGGCCTTGCAGGGGTCGGAGTTTGCCCGGCATCGGGTGCACGGCAGTGCATCGAACGCTCCCTCCACATTTGCGTCGTTAATTCCGGTATATTCGCGCTATCCGGTCGATAATCCTCGTTTTTTGGGCCTGCCCCGACGGCGCGGCGAGTGCAGGAATCCGGGCTGTCCCGCCGAATCACCGATCGTCTGTCTGTCTGTCTGTCTGCGTGCGGCGCTGGGAATACGGCGGCCGGTCGGCGGGCAAATAAGGATCAGGCAGGCTTTCCAGGAAAAGGAGTACTAAACGACATGGCGGAACGGTTCGACGTCCTGCACGTTATCAGGCCCGCGGACGGGGGCATGAAAAACCACCTCCTGACCCTGGCGCGGGGGATGCACCAGCGGGGCGTAAAGGTGCTGGTGGCCGGTCCCGCGCCCTTGCTCGCCGCCTTCCGGGAGGTGGGGCTCGCGACGGCCCCGGTGTGGATTGAACCCGGCCCGCGGGTCGACCGGCAGGTCGGGGCCCTGTGGCACCTCGTCCGGCTGATCCGCGCCCACCGGGTGACGGTGCTGCACGCCCACGCGGCGGCGGCCGCACTGGCGGCCTGCCCGGCGGGGCGTCTGGCCGGGGTCCCGGCGGTGGTGGTGACAATGCACGGGTCGGTCAGGCTGGGAGGCGTATGGCGGCAGCGCGCCGCTATCGCGGCGCAGAAAGCGGTGCTCCGGTGGTCCCACCGCACTATCTGCGTCGCGGAATACGTGCGCGCCGAGCTGCTGGAACTCGGGCTGGTACGGCCCGAACGGGCGGTGACCGTGTACAACGGGATCGACCCGCCGGTGCCGCAGGCCGGGGGTGGGGAGGCGCTGCGCCGGGAACTCGGATTGCCCGCGGACCGCCCGGTGGTGGGCACCCTGGCGCGCCTCGCCCCGCAAAAGGGAGTGGAATACCTCTTGCAGGCCGCGGCCGTACTGCGGGACCGGGAGCATCCGGTCGCTTTGGTGATCGCCGGCGACGGGCCGCTGAGGGCGCCGCTTGAAAAGACGGCCCGGGCGCTTGGGGTGGACGCCCGGTTTTTGGGATACCGCCCGGACGCAGCCGGCTTGTTAAGCTTGTTTGACGTGTTTGTGCTCCCTTCGGTCACCGAGGGCCTGCCGCTGGTGGTGCTGGAGGCGATGGCCGCAGGTTGCCCAGTGGTCGCCGCCGGGGTCGGCGGGGTGCCGGAGGCCGTGGAGGACGGCCGGACGGGCAGGCTCGTGCCGGCCCGTGACCCGGAGGCGCTGGCCCAAGCCTTGGCGAGCGTCCTGCGGGACCGGGCGAGAGCACAAGCCATGGCCGCGGCGGCCAGCAGACGCGTCAGCGAACTCTTCACCCGCGAACAGATGGTACAGCGCACCCTGGCGGTCTACCGCGAAGCCCTGGCGGCCGGGGGGAAAGACCGGGTGAGTGCAGAATTTGAGTAGGTGATGACAGGTCGGAAATAGAAATGAGACCTCAAGCGGCTTCCCACAAGGGGAACTATCCCCCGCTTGGGTGTTGTTTTTCCCCGGGACGGTGCATTAGAATGAGTAAAGTCGGTAACGGAGAAGAGGTGCGTCCTTGAGAATTCCGGGGCTGGGTCTGGTGGCGGCCCTGTTGCTTTACACGGCCCTTTTTGGAGCCCACCCGGCGGCCGCCGCCGAAGGGCGGGTCGTGATGGTGGTCATCGACCGGATGAGTTTGAGCGACCTGGGGGCCTCCGAGGCGTTTGGCGATCTTGTGCCGTACGCCGGGCTGGGCCTGATGAATACCAACACCGGCGGCCTCCGGAACGTGGAGAACAGCCATGCCTCCATCGGGGCGGGCAGCCGGATCGTGGCCACCGGCGTCGGTTTTCCCGCTTTTGAGGTCAACGAGCGGGTGCAGCGCATTCCCGCCGGAGAAGAATACGCCCGCCGGACCGGGGTTGCGGCCCCGGACGGGAGCGTGGTGCACTTGGGCATCGCCCGTGTCTGGGAGCTTACCCGGGCGCTCCCCTACCCGGCCGAGGTCGGTGCCCTGGGCACGGCGCTGCGGGCCAACGGGCTGGTGACCGGGGTGCTGGGCAACGCGGACTGGGACGGCATGCCGCGGCGCCCGGCGGCCTTGATTGCCATGGACGGGTGGGGGCTCGTGGACCGGGGTGTGATCGGTGACGAGACGCTCGCCGCGGACTCCCGCTTCCCCGGAGGTCTGCGCACCGATTACGAACGTCTGTTCGCGGCGTTCCGGGATGCGGACGGGGTCGACTTTCTGGTGATTGAACTGGGCGACCTCTCCCGGCTGGACGAGGCTAGGCCGATGGTGCTCCCGGAGGTCCTGACGGAGTTGCGCGCTTCCGCCCTGAAAGAGTGCGCGGAATTCGTGGAGCGGGTGCGCCGGGAACTCGATTCCGGGCGGGACCTCCTGCTGGTCGTGTCTCCAACGCCCCCGGCGGCGAGCATTGCGGCCGGCGACACTTTGAGCCCGGTCCTGATGTTCGGGCCGGAGGGCAGCGGCACACTGACCGCTTTTTCCACCAGGCGCCCGGGCATTGTCAACAACACCGACCTCGCTCCCACCGTGACGCGGTTTCTGCATGTGGACGCGCCGGTGAACATGACCGGGCGGCCGCTCACCGTCATTCCGGGCAAGCCGGACCTTGGCGGACTCCAGGCGCTGAACCGCCAACTGGTTCTCACGCACAACGTCCGGGCACCGATCATCAAGACCTATATGACCATTCAGGTCGCCGTGGTGATCGCCGCCCTGCTCACGATTCTCTTCCGGGAGATCGGCATCGTGCGGCGGGAATACATACGGGGCGCGCTGCTCGTGATCATGAGTTTTCCGCTGGCCGCGTTGGTGCTGCCGCTCTTGCCGCAGCCGGGTCCGGTTTGGGTGGGTGTGCAGATGGTGGCCGTCACCCTGGCGGTGGGGGCGGCGGCGATCAGGATGAGCTGGCATACCGCGGTCGGCGCGTTCGCCTTCCTGGGCGGGCTCACGGCCCTGGTGATCCTGGTAGACCTGTTCCTGGGCGCTCCCCTGCAGAAGTTTTCGCTCTTGAGTTATGACCCGCTGGGTGGGGCCCGGTATTACGGCATCGGCAACGAATTCATGGGGGTTTTGATCGGGGCGGTGATTCTGACCGCGGTCTGCACCCTGACCCTTGCGCCGCGCCGCTTCCGCGGCCCGGTTCTGGGCGGCTCCGGCGCACTGTTCTTGATCACCCTGTTCGCGATGGCGAACCCCGGGATCGGCGCGAACATGGGCGGCACCATCACGGCGCTGGTTGCTTTCCCGGTGACGATCCTCTTGCTTCTGAACGTGCGTTTCACCCGGCGGCTGATTCTGGCGGGCGCCGGCGGGGTGTTCGTTTTCCTGGCCGGGCTGACGGCGTTCGAGTTTATGCGGGGCGCGGAGCAGCAGTCGCACATCGGGCGGGCGGCCCGGCTGGTGTTCGGCGGGGACCTGGAGCGCGGCTTCCAGGAGGCATACAGTATCATCGAGCGCAAAGTCTCGATGAACTTGAAGCTCATCCGCTACACCATCTGGAGCCGGGTCTACCTGGCAAGCCTCGGCGGGCTGATTCTGCTGTTTTACCGGCCCACCGGGCGCATGCAGACGTTCCGGGATCAGTACCCGTACGTGTTCAAAGGGCTGGTGGGCATCGCCGTCGCCAGTGTGGTGGCGCTCATCTTCAATGATTCCGGGGTGGTGGCCTCGGCCATGGTGATGATGTTCGGGGCCCCGCCACTTTTATACCTGTTCCTGGAAGAAGACTAGGCGGTTATGACGCGGTTCGACCGGTTTGCAGGCGTGGACAAGGGCCAAGTCGTTTGACACCTTCCGCTCCCTGGGTCCGTATATTGTAGCGGGTCCACCGCCGGGCCAGATCGGGGTGACTACCCTGAAAATCCCCTCTCCCTCTGGGAGAGGGTCAGGGTGAGGGGTATTTTCATCCTTCCGATGGTGCCGCTAGAGCGGCATGGTTGTCTCTTTACCTGAACGGGGCAGAGCGGCGGACCACCCGCTTAGAGCGACCAGATCTTCGGGCCGGCGGCCCTGGTGAGCTTCATCAAAGTCGCCGCCAAACGGCCTTAGGTGGCGGAATTAGCCGAATCAGGCCTAAAATTCTGTTGACAAACCTACCGTATATGTTAGAATTTATTCTGTTGGAATTTAACCAACAAATTCTACTTCTGAAGGGGGAAGATAATGACGATGAAACCCATGGGGCGGCATATACTTGCCGAAATCTACGGATGCGACTTCAACGTACTAAATGATCCCAGGAAAGTAGAAGAAATAATGGTCAACGCAGCACTAGCAGCAGGAGCCGAAGTCAGGGAGTGTGTGTTTCACAAGTTCAGCCCCCAGGGAGTCAGTGGCGTGGTCGTGATTTCCGAGTCTCATCTCACCATCCATACCTGGCCCGAATTGGGTTACGCGGCCGTAGACGTTTTCACCTGCGGCGATCGGGTCGATCCCTGGGATGCCTGCAACTACTTGTGCAGCCGCTTCAATGCCAAGCAGATCAAAGCGGAAGAAACTGTCAGGGGAATCTTTCCGGATTCCGTGCCCGAATTAAAGGCGGTCAATCATTAGGGGGGATATTTATTAGTACCAAGCCGCAGAGGGATGGAGAAAACTGAATCGGCCTTGCCACTCCGAAAGGAAATGTGCAGGGCCATTTTGTTTCACTGCGCAGCCACGCCGCCTTCCTTGAGCTCCCCGCCGTTCTTTACCCGGCAACGCGCCTTCCGCGTGTCATTGCCGCCTCAACGGTTTTCTCCGCATCCCGGTTTATTTCCACTCATTCTGTACAAGTTTACTAGGAGGACATACTCGGAAGAGCACGAATTCTCTCTATTCAGGGGAACCCACGTGGAGGTTTTGCTGTTTCGTGACCACGCGATTCTTTGATTCTATCCGGTCCGAGTTGGAAGAAGTGCACCGGGCCACTAACGTGACCGACCGGTTTCCGGCGGCTGAGCACTACAACATGTACACGCTCTTGGAGTTGCCGCCGCTCGAGGTTGACCTGCGGCCGGGGGTGGTGCTCCTCACGGGTCGGCTGTTCAACGGCGCCCGCGCCAAGCTGGTCGCCCTGGCTACGATGGTCCAGTTGTTGTTCCTGAGTGTGCGGGTCCATCAGCACGTTAACGAGGACGGCGGCCCGGGCAACGACCGCACGCGGCTGGCCGTGCTCATCGGGGATTACTACCTCGGGCGGTTTTTCGGCCTGGTCGGTTCGAGCGGTATGATGGGAGTGCTGCAACCACTGTCGGAGGCAGTGTGCCGAATCCACGACGGGGCGATTTCACGCCTCCACCTGAGCGCCACACCGGCGTTGGTCGCGGATGCGGTACGGCAAGAAACCGCCGAGTTGATCGCCCAGGCGTGTCTGATCGCGGGCCTGGAAGGGGAGGCGCCGGAGCGGGCGCGCGAAGACCTGTACCGGCTCGGTTACAACCTGGGGATGGGATACGGTCTTTCGGCCCGGGGATTGCCCAAAGACGCCCGCCAACATCTGGAAGAGGCCCGGCGCCGCCTGGCGGGGTTGGCACCGGGTGCGCCGCGGGACGCGCTTGACGGCCTGGCCGCCCACCTGTTAGACTGGCCGGGACAGCCCCCGGCCGGGGCCGGGAGTTGAAAATGAACGGCGGGACACAAGAGCCCGGCGATTCCCCGGAAGCGAAGGCCGAGGCGATGCTGGCCATGTTCGCATCGATCGCCCACCGCTACGACCTGCTCAACAGTGTGCTGAGCCTGAACCAGGACCGCTACTGGCGCGCCTCGGCGGCGGCGGTCTGCGGACTCAAACCCGGGGGCCGGGCGCTGGACGTGGCTTGCGGGACGGGGCGCCTGACGCTGGAGTTGGCCCGGCTGGTGGGGCGGGAGGGCCGGGTGGTGGGGCTCGATTTCTGCCCGGAGATGCTGGCCCGGGCCCGGGAGAACCTGGAGCGCGCGCCGCTGGGTGAAATGGTCGAGCTGGTCGCCGGCGAGGCCACCGGACTGCCCTTTCCGGATAGCAGCTTCGACGCGGCGGCGATTGGCTTCGCCCTGCGCACGGTGTCCGACCTGGAGCGGACCATCGCCGAAATGGTACGGGTGGTGCGGCCCGGCGGGAGAGTGGTCAGCCTGGAGTTGGCTAAACCGGAACTCCCGGTGCTGAAGCAGGCGCACTCCCTGTACCTGCGCCGGGTGGTGCCCCTGGTCGGCCGGTTGGGGGTGGGTTTTACCGGACCCTACGATTTCCTGTCCATGTCCCTGGAACATTTTCCGCCCCGGGACCATGTCCGCGAATTGTTTGTGCGGCAGGGACTGGTGGACGTGCAATACACGGAACTCACCGGCGGGATTGTGACTGTGCACTCCGGTGCGAAACCGCAGCCGAGTTAGGCCCGTAAAGGAGCATTAGTCAAAGCGGCGATGTTGCAGCGCGTGGTCATCGTGGCCCAGATGATTCGTTTCGAGCACACGGTGTTCGCCCTTCCTTTCGCCTACATCGGCGCCCTGCTGGTGGAGCACCGCATTCCCAGCGGGCACGACCTCTTGTGGATCACCCTGGCCATGGTCGGGGCGCGTACCGGGGCGATGTCTTTAAACCGGATCATCGACCGGCATGTCGACAAGGCCAACCCCCGCACCGCCGAACGGGCACTGCCACGGGGAATCCTGTCGGTGGCCGAGGTCTGGGTATACGCCGTGCTCTCCTTTATTCTGCTGGGGCTGGCGGCCATGCAGCTGAGCCCCTTGGCCGCGAAGCTCTTCCCGTTCGCGGTGTTCATCCTGGCCGCCTATTCGTATACCAAGCGTTTCACCTGGGCTTGCCACCTCTGGCTCGGAATGGCGCTCGGGATCACCCCGGTGGCGAGCTGGATCGCGATCGCGAACGGCTTCACTCTGGCCCCCGTACTGCTGGGTCTGGGGGTGTTGTTCTGGGTGGCCGGTTTTGACATTATCTACGCCTGCCTGGACTACAATTTCGACCGGGAACACCGGATTCACTCCATCCCGGCGCGCTTCGGGATCGTCAGGGCGCTCCGGGTCGCGCTGGTCTTCCATGTTCTGGCGCCGGTGCTGTTTGCGGCGGCGGGGCTGATGCTGGGTCTGGGGGCGTTCTATTTCATCGGGGTGGGCATTGCGGCCGGGCTCCTGATGTACGAGCACATGATTGCCAACCCTGCGGACCCGGCGCGCATCAACGTTGCTTTTTTCCACGTGAACGTGGCGCTCTCGCTGACGATGTTCGTTTTTACATTGGCTGACGTGTTAATCGGTTAAAAGATAACGGGGTATGATCAGCGTGGACTATGAGTTTTTTGACGACAGGCTCGGGGCGGTCGCCCGGAAGGTGCAAAGCGGTACCCGTCTCGGGCTCGACGACGGAATGGCCCTTTTCCAGTCTCCGGACCTGATCGGGGTCGGGCGGCTGGCTGACGCCGCCCGGCTCCAAAAACACGGCGACCGGGTGTACTTCGTGGTGAACCGGCACATCAACCACACCAACATCTGTGTGAACGGCTGCCGGTTCTGCGCCTTCGGCAAGGAACCGGGCGACCCGGCCGGTTACGTGATGTCCCTCGGCGAAGTCGAGGCCCAGGCACGCGAATCCTGGGCGCTCGGCATTTCCGAAGTGCACGTCGTCGGCGGCCTGCACCCCGATCTGAACCTGGACTACTACCGGGAGATGCTCACCCGGCTCCGGGACGCAGTCCCCGGCGTGATCATCCAGGCCCTGACCGCGGTCGAGGTGGACTATTTGACCGGCCTGCATGGGCTTGAGCTTGAGGACGTATTGGTTGAACTCCGGGCGGCCGGCCTGGATACCCTGCCCGGCGGCGGGGCCGAGATCTTCGCCCCGCGGGTGCGGGAGTTGGTCTGCCCGAACAAGATCAGCGGCGCGCGCTGGCTCGCCGTGCACGAAACGGCCCACCGGCTGGGCATCCGCACCAACGCCACCATGCTCTACGGACACGTGGAGACGCTGGAGGAGCGGGTCGAGCATCTCTTGCAGCTCCGGGAACTCCAGGATCGGACCGGGGGCTTCAAGGCTTTCATCCCGCTGGCCTTCCACCCGCGGAACACCGCCCTCGAGCCGGAGATCCCCACCGCCACCACCGGGTACGACGACCTGAAAACGCTGGCGGTGGCGCGGCTCATCCTCGACAATTTCGAGCACATCAAGGCTTACTGGGTGATGATCGGGCCTAAGCTGGCCCAGATTTCCTTAAACTTCGGGGTTAACGATATCGACGGCACGGTGGTCGAGGAGCAGATTGCCCGGGCGGCCGGCAGCCAGACGGCCCAGAGCCTGGGGCAGGGAGAACTCCTGCGGCTCGTCCGGGCGGCGGGCCGCGTGCCGGTGGAACGCGATACGCTGTATAACGTGGTCAGGGAGGATTTCGCCTGATGACGTTGATCCGCCTGGGACAGGTAGATTACCTGAACTGCCTGCCCATCTACTACGCCTTTGAACAGGGCCTGGTTGACGTGCCCGCCGTTCTGGTGAAGGGCCCACCCACGCGGCTGAACGGGCTTTTCTTGCGCGGTGAATTGGAGATAACCCCGATCTCCAGCATCGAGTACGCCCGTCACCCGGACCGCTGCTTGATCGTGCCCGGTCTCTCAATCAGTTCGGACGGCCCGGTGGGGAGCATCTTTTTGATGAGCAAGGTGCCGCTCACCGAGCTGGACGGGAAAAAGGTGTGCCTGCCGGACACCTCCGCCAGCGCCGTGGCCCTGTTGAGGGTCCTGTTCCACCATTACTACCACGTGGACGTGCAGTTCGAAAGCACGGTTTCAAACCTGGAACTCATGCTGAGCCAGGCTGACGCCGCCTTGCTGATCGGCGACGAGGCCCTGGCCGCCTACCGGCGCGTGCGGGAAACCAGGGCGCCGCTGGTGGTCGTCGATCTCGGGGAGGCCTGGAAGAAGTTCACCGGGGAACGAATGGTTTTCGCCGTCTGGGTGGTCCGGCGCGACTATGCCCTGGCTCACCCTCGGGAAACGGCCGTGCTGGTCGCGGCGCTGCATCAGGCCCGGGAGATCGGCCTTCGGGAGCGCGAGGCGGTGCTGGACCTCGGCGTGCGCCGGACGGGCCTGTCCCGGGAGTTCGTTGCTGACTATTTGAAGCTGGTCCGGCACGACTTTGACGCCGACTACCGCCGGGGACTTTTAACCTTCTATGACTATACGTACAAAACGGGCCTGATCGAGGAACGGGTGCGGCTCGCCATCTGGGGGGAACACCTTGCCTGAACTGCGGGAGGTCCTCGAAAAGGCGGCGGCCGGTGAGCGGCTCACGGAAGAGGCGGGCACGGTCCTGCTTGAGTCGGCCGGTCTTTTGGACTTAGGCCGGGCCGCGGACCTGGCACGGCGGCGGCGGCACCCGGAGGGGCGAGTTACCTTCGTGATCGACCGGAACATCAACTACACCAACGTGTGTGTGTCGGCCTGCCGTTTTTGCGCTTTCTACCGCGCCCCTGATGCTCCGGAAGCCTATGTCCTGTCCGTGGAGGAGATCATTGAGAAGATCGGGGAGCTGGTGCGTCTGGGCGGCACGCAGGTGCTGATCCAGGGCGGGCTTCACCCCGAACTCGGGCTGGAGTATTACACCGGGATGCTCGGGGCGATCAAGGCCCGCTTTGACGGCATCCAGGTGCACTCGTTTTCGCCGCCGGAGATCGTGTACCTGGCCCGCCGGGAAGGGCTGGCGGTGCGTGAGCTGTTGGCGGCCCTGCGGGAGGCGGGTTTGGATTCGGTGCCCGGAGGCGGCGCCGAGATCCTGGTGGACCGGGTGCGGCGCTTCATCAGCCCCCGCAAGATCTCCTGGCGGGAGTGGATGGACGTGATGTACGCCGCCCACGAGCTGGGGATGCGCACCACGGCGACCATGATGTTCGGCACGGTGGAAACGCCGGCCGAACGGGTACGCCACCTCGTCCGCCTGCGGGAGGCCCAGGACCGTACCGGCGGGTTCACCGCCTTCATCCCTTGGAGCTACCAGCCACCCAACACTGAACTCGGCGGCGACCCCGCCGGGAGCCACGAGTACCTGAAGGTGCTGGCCGTGTCCCGCCTCATGCTGGACAACTTTCCGAACGTGCAGGCCTCGTGGGTCACCCAAGGGGCGAAAGTGGCCCAGGTGGCGCTTTCCTTCGGCGCGAACGACTTCGGCGGCACGATGCTTGAGGAGAACGTGGTCCGGGCGGCGGGAGCGGCGCACCGCGTGCCGCTGGCCGAGATCATCCGGGTGATCCGCGACGCCGGTTTCGTCCCGGTGCAACGGACTACTGAATACGAGATTCTGCACGAGTTTTAGGGCGACGTACGACAATGGGTCCGCCGGGTTAAACTGTAGGAGGAACAAGAATCCAGAATCCAGAATTCAGAAGTAGTGGAAGGGAGGGACAGACAGGAATTCAGAATCCAGAATCTAGAAGAAGGGGAAGGATTAAAACCACCGCCGTCGGTATCAGGTATTTGCAGTGCCAACCGTGTTGGTCTTAGGCTGTCAAACGGGTGAATTAGACGGCAAGGCCCGTAATCTTGTTTCATATTCTGGATCCCGGCTTCTGAATTAAGGATTCTAATGGTTTTCATTCTGAATTCTGAATTCTGCATTCTGGCTCTTTTAGGAGGTCTTACTAAATGGCTCCGCACAACATCTGGCTTGAGTGCGCCCTGTGGGTGCCGTTGGGCAAAGCGGCCGCCTGCCGGTTTCAGTACGGGCACCACATGGAGGTGCAGGGCAAGGCGCGGCCCGACCGTGCCCGCCTATGGGCCGCCCCGCCGGGCGGGGAACCGGTGGAACTGGCCTTGGTTGAGGACGGCGATACCTTGTCGGCAAAATTCTTCCCCGCAGTGCGCGGGGTTTATGCTCTCCTCGCGGAGTATGACCCGGGGGTCTGGTCGGTAACCGTGGACGGCCGTTACCTTCCGGGACCGGCTGAAGAGCAGGCCGGGGAAGAAGTGGTCCGGACCATCCGCTATGGCCATTTCGCCAAGCGGCTGGTGTTCGTCGAGCAGGACACGCCGTGGCCCGGATCGTTCGGGCGGGAGATGGAAATCGTGCCCCTGCCGCCCGCGGGAACGGAACAGGAAATCTTGGTCCAGTACCGGGGCCGGCCCCTCGGCGGGGCCAAGGTCCACGCGATCGGCCGCGGGCGGCCCGGGGGGCGTTACGGAATAACGGATCCGGACGGCAAATTGGAGTTCGGGCTCCCCGCCGGGGAGTGGCTTTTGTTCGCCCGGCACGAATCGCCGGGCACGGACGCGGACGGCGCCGACCTGCGCGTGACGGGCGTGGTTCTCGCCCTTACCCGGTCCTGAAGGGGGACGGCTTAGAGACAAAAGGCGGGAGGTGCGGCGGTTTTGGGGTTTGACAATGGAGATGTGTTGCGCAGGCTCCCTGCCGTAGATGAGCTTTTGCGGGAGCCGGAGGTGGAGGGGCTCCTTGCGGAGCACCCCCGCGCGCTCGTGGTGGCCGCGGTCCGCGAGGTGCTCCAGCACTGGCGGGAGACAGCGCGCGCCGAGCCCGGGCGGGTACCCGGGAGTCGGGAGGAGTTGGCGGCAAGAGCCGCCCGGGACGTGGCGGCAACCGTCCGCGCCAAGGCGCGTCCGGCCCTGCGGCGGGTGGTCAACGCGACCGGCGTGGTGTTGCACACCAACCTCGGACGGGCGGTCTTGCCCGACAGCGCCTTGCGGGCGGTGCACGAGGCGGCCGCCCACTATTCCAACCTGGAATTCAACCTGGACACCGGCCGGCGGGGCTCCCGCTACGCGCTGGTGGAGGACTTGCTTAAGCTTCTGACCGGGACTGAATCGTGCCTGGTGGTGAACAACAACGCCGCAGCCGTTCTGCTCGCCCTGGGCACCCTGGCGGCGGGCCGCGAGGTGATCGTTTCCCGGGGCCAATTGGTGGAGATCGGCGGTTCCTTCCGCATTCCCGAGGTGATGAAACAGAGCGGCGCCCGGCTGGTGGAAGTCGGGGCCACGAATAAAACGCACCTGCGCGACTACCGGGACGCGATCACGTCCGAAACCGCGCTTCTTTTGCACGTGCACGCGTCCAATTACCGGATCGTCGGCTTCACCCACGAGGTCGGCCTCGAGGAATTGACGGCCCTGGGCCGGGAATACGGTCTGCCGGTGATGTCCGACCTGGGCAGCGGTTTTCTGGTCGACCTGAGCCGGTTCGGCTATCCCTATGAGCCCACGGTACAGGAGACCGCGGGGGCCGGAGTGGACGTGGTGACCTTCAGCGGGGATAAGCTCCTGGGTGGGCCGCAGGCCGGGATCATCGCGGGCCGGCGCGAGGCCGTGGACCGGATGAAGAAAAACCCGCTCACCCGTGCGGTGCGGGTGGACAAGATGACCCTCGCGGCCCTGGAGGCGACGCTCCGGGAATACCTGGACCCCGAGGCGGCCCTGGAGAGAATCCCGACCCTGAAGATGCTCGCCGCCGGGGCCGGGGCGCTGGCGGAAAAGGCCGGGCGTCTGGCCGGGCTGCTGGGTCCGGTCCTTGTGGGCCGGGCCGAAGTCGGGGTGGAGGAGGACTTCTCCCAGGTGGGCGGGGGCGCCCTCCCCACTGCTCAGCCGAAGACCGTCCTGGTGACGGTGCGGCCGAAAGCCCTGTCACTGACCGAGCTCGCGGCCCGGCTGCGCGCGGCGGACCCGGCGGTGGTGGGCCGGGTGCAGGAGGAGCGGTTCTGCCTTGACCCGCGGACCATCGCCGAAGACGAATTCGCCCTGCTCACGGCGGCGTTGGACCGGGCGCTGGGGGTGACGGAATGAAGTACCTGGTCATCGGGACGGCGGGTCACGTCGACCACGGGAAAACCCAGCTCATCAAGGCACTCACCGGCATCGACACCGACCGCCTCCGGGAGGAAAAGGAGCGCGGGATCTCCATTGAATTGGGGTTCGCCTACATGGACCTCCCGGACGGGAGGCGGGCCGGCATTGTGGACGTACCCGGACATGAACGTTTTGTGAAACACATGCTGGCGGGAATCGGCGGCATCGACCTGGTACTGCTGGTGATCGCCGCCGACGAGGGGGTCATGCCCCAGACCCGTGAACACATGGACATTATTGGGCTTCTGGATATTGAGCGCGGCATCGTGGTGCTGAACAAGGTCGACCTGGTGGATCCGGACTGGCTGGAACTGGTGGAGGAAGACGTCCGCAACTTCCTGGACGGCACCGTGCTGGAGGACGCGCCGGTAATGCGGGTGTCGGCGCTGACCGGGGCGGGGCTGCCCGCCCTCCGGGAGGCGATCGTCGCGCAGACGGGCGGCCTGCGGGACCGGACCGGAGCGGGCCAGGCGCGCCTGCCGATCGACCGGGTCTTTTCGATCGTCGGATTCGGCACGGTGGTGACGGGCACCCTGGCGTCCGGCGCGCTGAAAATCGGGGACCCGGTCGAAGTGCTGCCGCGGCGCCTGGTTTCGCGGGTGCGCTCGCTCCAGGTGCATAATCAGAAGGTGCAGAAGGCCGGCTCCGGGCAACGGGTGGCGGTGAATCTGGTCGGCCTGGAGACCCAGGAGATCAACCGGGGGGACGTTCTGGCCGCGGCCGGCCTTTTCAAACCGACCCGGCGGGTGGACGTGCGGCTGTTTTTGCTGGGCAACGCGCCCCGGCCGCTCAAAAACAGGGCCCGGGTGCGTTTCCACCTGGGCGCGGCCGAAATCATGGGCCGCGTGCTGCTCTTGGACCGGGATGAATTGGCGCCGGGGGAGGAGTGCTACGCGCAAGTCATCCTGGAGGCCCAATCTGTCGCCGACCGGGGAGACCGGTTCGTGATCCGCTCCTACTCTCCGATGCGCACCATCGGCGGCGGGCGGGTGATCGACGCCAACCCGCCGCGGCACAAACGGAACCAGCCGCACGTGCTGGAGCGGTTGGCCACTCTCGAAAAAGGGAATCCGGGCGAGTTGATCAGCCAGTTTTTGCAGGGCGGCCCCGCGCCCCTCAACGAGAACGAAGTGGCCCAGGGCACGGGACTTGAGCCGGAGACGACCGCGGCCGTATGCCGGGAACTGGAGGCGGGGGGAGTCTTGCGCCGGCTGCCGGGCGCCGGGTTTTTGGCCCACACGGATGATTACCGGCGTTGGGAGCGGGCCGTGACCGGGATACTCAAGGACTACCACGGGCGCTACCCGCTGCGGGAGGGCCACCCTCGGGAGGAACTCCGTTCCCGGGCGTTCTCCGGATTCAGCACGGCCAGGTTCCAGGACTTCCTGGCGGCGCTGGAAACCGACGGCGTGGTGACCCTCTACCCGCAGAGCATCGCCTTCCGGGAGTTCGCCGAGCGGGAACTGCCGGAGAAAGCCAGGAAAACGCTGACGGAGCTGGAAGGCCTGTTCCGCGCCGGCGGGATGCAGCCGCCGGCCACTATTCAGGCTTTGGAGAAACTGGGGCTCCCGGATCCGGAAGGTCAGGAGTACCTGCATCACCTGATCCGGGGCGGAACGCTGGTCAGGGTCGACAATGAGTGGTGTTTTCACTCCGAGGCGGTGGAGGAAGCCAGAAGGCGGATCGCGAACTACCTGGCGGACCACGAGGGCCTCTCGGTGGGGGAGGCGCGAAACCTTTTGGGGACGTCCCGCCGGTACACTCTGCCGCTCCTGGAGCACTTTGACCGGACCCGGTACACGAAGCGGGTGGGGGACTTGCGCTTTCTGGTGAAGAAATGAGCGGGGCCGGCGCCGATGCGCGCCTTGCGGCAACGTGAACCAGGAGAGTGTTGCAAAACCAGAAGTTACTTTAAACGCTTGGAGACCGCGAAAAACAAGCATGGCGCGAAAGGCGAAGGCGGACGGCGCGGAGCGTACTGGGTAGTACGTGAGCACCGGACGGCGAGCCTGACAAAGCTAGGCGCAGTTTTGCAGCGGTCTCCTAGGGGGGGTGGTCATCAATGAACACTGAGCCTATCAGGCGGGTTGAGGTAGTCGCCGGCACGGGGCGGCACGTGGTCCAGGCCGCGGCCACCGTTACCCCGGACGGGGTGATCGTGGCGCTTTTGGGCGGTGAACGCCCGCACGTCGGGGCGGTGGCCCTCGGCCTGCCGCGCCCGAGCCTGGATGATCCGGCAAAGGTGAGCAGCAACGTGGCGGTCCTGCCGGTATTGGGGCACAAGGACGACGAGGTGGCCCGGCCGGCCGCTGCCCGGGCGGCCCGGGAACTGAACCGGACCGTGGTGGTCGTCGCCGGGCTGCACGTCGACCGGGCGGGCCAAGACGATATCGAACTGCTGGTAGAAAACGCCGGGCAGGCCCTGACCAGGCTCATCGAATTGGTAGGACAAGCCTCCATAGGCAGCGACCCCTGAGACTTTCCAATATTTACGGTCTGGAAAAGGGAAGAAAACAAGGTATAATGGCGTAAAACAGCCGTATCACTGGCTAAACAGGCTAGGACGGGAAGGCTTGGGTTCCGGCAGACAGGAGCGGGAGGTGATGGAAACCAAGACCGGCAGGCCCAAGGCGGTACCGGCTCTATCGGCCTTTTACGAACTGAGACGGCTGGCATCAGGGAGGTAATGATGCAAAAACGCCTGATTCTTGCGGCTCTGTGCTCCTGCATTATAGTCCTGTTTTCCGCCGGCACCGCTTTTGCGGCCACGCACACGGTCCAGGCGGGTGAGTCCTTGTTCAAAATCGCCCAGCGTTACGGCGTGTCCACGGCGGACCTGATCGCCGCGAACGGTCTCGGCAACCGGACCGAGATCCGCCCGGGACAGACCCTGACCATACCGGGCCGGAACACCTACACCGTGCGTCCCGGAGACTCCCTGTTCAAAATCGCCCAGCGCTACGGAACCGACTACCGCGAACTAATGCGCCTAAATGGTCTCACCAAAGCCGAAATCCATCCCGGACAGATTCTAAGGGTTCCGGTTGGGGGAGCCCAAGCAGGTGCGGCCCCCAGCCGCTGGTTGGTATCGGCCCGGGACTTTGACCTGTTGGCCCGGTTGATCACTTCCGAGGCGGATTGCCAGCCTTTCATAGTTAAGGTTGCCGTCGGCGCCGTGGTGCTGAACCGAGTCAAATCCCACCTTTTCCCCAACACCATCGCCAGCGTGATCTATGACCGGTCGCACGGCAAGTACCAGTTCGAACCGGTCTTGAACGGCTTCATCAACCGGCCGGCCACCCCCGAATCGGTGCGGGCGGCCCAGGCGGCGCTGAACGGGGAGGACCCCTCCTGGGGGTCGCTCTTCTTCTTCGAACCCTGGGTGACCAACCGCTTCCTGCACACCCTGCCGGTGGCCCGCGACCTCGGTGCGTTCCGTTTCGCCTACCCTCGCTAGACAGCCAGTTAAAACCCTGGTTTGCCGGACCCTTGGGGGTCCGGTTTTTTTCTGCCCGGGCAAGGTTTTTAACCGGCCGGAGAAAACACAAACACCTAACCCGGTTTAACTGCCGTACAACCCGGTTTAATAAGCAATTCACAGTCCATCCAGTGTATGGGAAAAGGTTCTTCTTATATACTGGGTGACATTAGCGACGCCCCGATTGTCGGGGATATCTGCATTCTGGCTTCCATGGACCGGTCGAATACATTTTTTCGTCAGGAAAACGCTTGACTTGATTAGGGCAAAAAGATAGAATATTTTCACTATAGAAAAACAGCCATAAACATACAACTTATAAGGCCTAATCCCAGCAAGAAAAACGCAAGATTTTTTTATTTTTTTCATAATTAACTTATTGATTATTATGAAAATTTGGGCGGGGGGTAATAGCTAAATGTTGTCTGGCGAGAGTCTGGTCGCCGTTCTGGTCCTGTTGCCGGTGGCAACAGCCGCCGCGAGTCTGGCGATCAAGGATGAGCGGTTGCGGCGGCTTCTGATTATCCTGCCATCGGGTGCCTTGATCGCCGCATCCGTACTGCTCCTGGTTCAGGTCCTCGAAAACGGACCTTTGACCTTCACCCCCTCCGGACACTGGGATTCACTCATCCTGATTATTGAACTCGTGTTGCTGGCGTATTTCGTTTATGTCGGCGTGGTGCGCAAACATCTTTTGGTGTTGGGACTGGGGGCGACGCAGCTCGTACTGTTCGCCCTCTTCAAGTTCGCCTGGCTGCCGTCGGGGTTCAAGGTTCAGCCGGCCTTCCACATTGACCTGCTGGCCGTGATCATGTGCCTGGTGATCTCGGTGACCGGCAGCCTGATCGTAATGTACGCCCTCAACTATATGCAGAGCCACGAGCGGCACCTGAAGCTCGGGGCCACACGGCAGCACGTTTTCTTCTTCTTCCTGGTCGGTTTTCTGGGCGCGATGAACGGGGTGGTCTTCGCCAACAGCCTCTTGTGGTTCTTCCTTTTCTGGGAACTGACCACGCTTTGCTGCTACCACCTGATCCGGCACGATCTTACCGAAGAGGCGGAACAGTCGGGCCTGCGCGCGCTCTGGATGAACCTGGTGGGCGGCCTGGCCCTGGTGGCCGGAATGAGCCTCGCGTACCAGGCGTCTGGGTCGCTCTCGCTGCTCGATTTGACCGGGTTCGGCACCGTGGCCCCGGTCATGCTCCTGCCGCTCGCCCTGTTTTGCTTCGCCGGTTTCACGAAGGCGGCCCAGGTCCCCTTCCAGAGCTGGCTCCTGGGGGCGATGGTGGCGCCTACTCCGGTCTCCGCGCTGCTGCACTCCAGCACCATGGTCAAGGCCGGGGTCTACCTGGTGCTCCGCCTGGCGCCGGGCTACGAGGGAACGTACCTCTCGGCCGGCATCGCTGTGTTCGGCGCTTTTGTCTTCATGATTACTTCGGTCCTGGCCATCAGTCAGAACGTCTCCAAGCGGGTGTTGGCCTATTCGACCATCTCCAGCCTGGGGCTGATCATCTGTTGCGCCGGAATCAATACCGGCTTGGCCATAGCCGCGGCGATCGCCCTGATCATCTACCACGCCGTCGTCAAGGGCGTCCTGTTCCTGGCGGTCGGGATTATGGAACAGAGCATCCACAGCCGGGATATCGAGGATATGGAGGGATTGGTCACCCGGTTGCCGGCCTTGGCCGGGATGGCGATCATCGGAATGGTCGTGATGCTGTTCGTGCCCTTCGGGGTGCTGTTCGCCAAGTGGGCCGCCCTCCAGGCCGCGGCCGCCGCACCTACCGTCTGGTTCTCACTGGTGGTGGCCTTCCTGGTCATCGGCAGCGCGGCCGGGATAGTCTTCTGGGTCCGCTGGATCGGTCGGCTGATGAGCCACACGGCCGCCGGGGCGGGGGCTCCGGAGGCCGCACCGCCGGAGGCCGAGCCGCGGGGGTCGCTTTCCTACCTGGTGGTGGCCGGTCTGTTGGCGGGCGGCGTAGTCTTAAGCGTCCTGGCGGCGCCTCTGGTGTCCTACCTTATCAATCCGGCCGGAGCGGCGATGGGCTACAGTCCGGCCCTGGATACGGCGGGGTGGCACCTCAAAACGTCTTTCGGCTTCTTTACCCCGTGGGTGCTCTTTGTCGTGATCGGAGCGGCGCTGCTGCTGCCGGCGCTGCTGGTCCGGGTGCGCACCGAGGATATCCGTCCGGTCTACCTGTGCGGGGAGCACCAGGCGTCCTCAGCCGGCGGACCGGTGTTCACGTCGCTGGGCGACCAGGCGGTGCTCCTCGCGACCGGAGGGTTTTACTGGAGCCGGGTGTTCGGTGAGCGGAGCCTTAATGTATGGGTGAACGGAGCCGGAATCGCGCTCCTGGCCGCCCTGTTTGTGGGGGTGATCGTGTGAGCCTGACCGAACTGTTGATCGGCCTCGCCGCCCTGGTGCTGGCCCCCTTCGTGGGCGGTTTCCTGCGCGGGGTCGACCGGAGGATCACCGCCCGGATGCAGGGCCGGATCGGCCCGCCGGTACGGCAGCCGTTTTACGATTTCCTGAAGCTCTGGGGCAAGGCGCCCTCACTGCCCAACAGGGCATCGCTGGTGTGGGTCTGGGGTTATCTTTTGCTGACCATGGTGACCGTGTTTATGCTGTTCGTCGGCCAGGACCTGTTGATCATCTTTTTCGTGCTGGCCTTCGCGGCCGCCTGTTTGGCCTTCGGGGCCTACAGCGTCCGTTCGCCGTACGCGCACATCGGAGCGCACCGGGAACTTTTGCAGATGCTGTCCTACGAACCGATCCTTCTGCTGACGGTCGTGGCCATCTTTCTTCAGACCGGCACCTTCATGGTTTCGGGGGTGCTGGAGCACGGCCAACCGCTCCTGTTGACACTGCCGCTGGCGTTTGTGGCCGTTTTGGTGGCCCTGGGCATCAAGCTCCGCAAGTCGCCGTTCGATATCTCGGCTTCGGAGCACGCCCACCAGGAACTGGTGCGCGGCGTGTACACCGAATATTCGGGCCGCACCCTGGCCCTTATTGAACTGGCCCACTGGTACCAACTGGTCCTGATTCTGGCGTTTGTGGCCCTCTTCTGGGCCCAGCCGCTTTGGGCGGGGGTGCTCCTGGCGCTCGGCGCCTATTTCCTGGAGTTCGTGGTCGACAACGTCACCGCCCGTGTGCGCTGGACCTGGATGTTGTCCATCAGTTGGGGTAAAGGAGTCGGGCTGGTCCTGCTGAATATCGTCCTCATCCAGTTCGTGTTCAGCAGCGCAAGGGTGTAGCACAAGGAGGAGTAGGGAACGGTGGGATTAATCAGCAAGGCCCGCGTGAAGTCACCCTGGATCGTCCACTACTGTTGCGGCAGTTGCAACGGCTGCGACATCGAGATTCTGGCCTGCCTGACGCCGTACTACGACGTCGAGCGATTCGGCATATTAAACATTGGCAACCCCAAACACGCCGACCTTTTGGTGGTGACCGGCCCGGCGAACAGGCGCAGCTCCAGAGTGCTGAAGAATCTCTACGAACAGATGCCCGACCCGAAGCTGGTCATGGCCGTCGGGGCTTGTACGGCCACCGGGGGCGTGTTCCACAACTGCTACAACATCCTGGGCGGCATCGACCAGGTGATCCCGGTGGACGTCTACGTTCCCGGGTGCGCGGCCCGGCCCGAGGCCGTCATCGACGGCGTGGTGCTGGCGCTGGATAAGCTTAGCAAAATCAAGTAGGCGGTGGTGAAGCCGGTTATGGAGACGATCTCGGTGGGCAAGGGCGAACTCGGCCTCGCGGTGCAACGGTTGCTCGACGAGAACAGCCGTCTGGTCACGGCGGTCTGTCTGGACCAGGAAGAGCACTTCGTCGTAAAATATTTCTTCCATAAGGAACCGGATCTCGTGTGCCTCGCGGTAAAGGTGGGGAAGGACGAGGAACTCCCCAGCATTTCCGGGCTGCACCTGAACGCGGCGCTGATCGAGAACGAGATGAAGGAGTTCTTCGGGATCAACATCACCGGCATCGCCCTGGATTTCGGAGGCCGGCTGCTCCTGTCGGAGGAGAGCCCCCGGGCACCGCTGTTGAAGAAACGACCCGAGACTGGAGACGGAGGGATAGACTGACCTATGCCGAGGATGACGTTTCCGTTCGGCCCGCAGCACCCCGTACTTCCGGAAGCGATTCAGCTGAAGCTGACCGTGGAGGATGAAAGGGTCGTCGAGGTGTTGCCGGCGATCGGCTATATGCACCGGGGCATCGAAAAAGCGGCCGAAAAGAATCCATACATTAACAACGTGTTTTTGTGCGAACGGATCTGCGGGATTTGCAGCTTCATCCACGGGATGGCCTACTGCCAGACGATCGAGGAGATCATGGAGGTGAAGGTGCCGCCCCGGGCCGAGTACCTGCGGGTGATTTGGAGCGAGCTTTCGCGTCTGCACAGCCACCTGCTGTGGCTCGGGCTCCTGGCCGACTCCTTCGGCTTTGAGAGCCTGTTTATGCAGTGCTGGCGGGCCCGCGAGATCGTGCTCGACATGTTGGAGATGACCACCGGACAGCGGGTGATCCAGTCGACCTGCGTGATCGGTGGAGTAAGGCGCGACATCGACGCCGAGCAGGCCGCCCGGATGCGGGAGATGCTCAAAACCCTAAAGCCTCAGATTGACGCCGTGATTCCGGTCTTCAAGCATGACTACACCATTAAGTCCCGCACGGTGGGCAGGGGCGTGCTGCCCAAGGACCAGGCTTGGAAGCTGGGCGCGGTCGGACCGACCCTGCGCGGCAGCGGCGGCGCTTGGGACGCCCGCTTGACCGGTTACGCGGCGTACGGCGAACTGGGGTTCGAGCCGATGGTGGAGACGGACGGCGACAGCTACGCCCGGACCCAGGTGCGGGTTCGGGAGACATATCAGGCTTATGAACTGGTGTTGAAGGCGCTGGACCGGCTGCCGGAAGGCGAGACCAAGGTCAAAGTGAAGGGTTTTCCGAACGGTGAGGCCGCGATCCGCGTCGAGCAGCCACGCGGGGAGCTTTTCTACTACGCTCTGGGCGACGGGACTTCCCACCTGGAGCGGCTGAAGGTGCGCACGCCGACGTTCGTCAACATCCCGGCGCTATTGACCATGCTGCCGGGCTGTGAGATCGCCGATGTTCCGGTGATTGTGCTTTCGATCGACCCGTGTATGTCCTGTACCGAAAGGTAAGCGGCCGGCGGTGATGAGCCGCCCCATAGCAAAGCGGGGGTGTGTGGAAATGCCCTGGATGATCCCCAACATCGCGAAAAACCTGACCGGTTCACCGGCCACCCGCAAGTACCCGTTTGAAAAGCGGCCGTACTTTCCGGGCACGCGGGGCAGACTGGAGGTTGATTTTCTCACCTGCGGCTACTGCGGCCTGTGCGAGCGGGTGTGTCCCGCGCAGGCCATCAAGAAGATCGGGGACAAAAAGGACCCCGACGTGACGATTCTGTACAAACCCTTCGCTTGCATCTACTGCGCCCGCTGCGTCGAGGTCTGCAAGTTTGGGTCCGTAAAGATATTCGAGGAACACACCGCGCCGGCCGACCGGAAACTGACGCTGGGGCGGGAAGGAGAGCCGGTCGACGAGGAATTTGTGCTGAACAACGGCTTTTGACCAGGTGGCTTAACCTGACTGTCGAGAAGGGCCGGTTGCGGCCCTTCCTTTCGTGTTGGCGGCCGGGCAGGAATTCGGCCTGACGGGACCGAATACTCCTTACAGGTAAGAACCATATCTGCAGTGGAGGAGACGAGGACATGTGCGTACAAAGTCCCTGGGAAAAGGCCCTTGAGTTTCACGGGCACGTTTGTCCGGGATTGGTGATCGGCTTCCGGGCCGCCGAGGCCGGCTTGCGGGAGTTGGGCCTTGACCCGGCGGGCGCCCAGGGTGCGGACCTTGTTTGTGTGGTCGAGAACCGGGCCTGCGCCGCGGACGCCGTCCAAGCCGTGACCGGTTGTACTCTGGGCAAGGCCAACCTGGTGGTCGCCGACCACGGGAAGCACGTGTACACTTTTGCGCGGCGCGAGGCTGGAGGAGAGGCGGTTCGGGTGTCCTTGACCGCGCCCGTCCCGGAGCTGGAGGAATTGCACGCCATGCAGGAAAAAGCTTTCAACGAGCCCGGCGAGGAAAACCGCCGGGCCTTCGCCCGGAAGCGCGAGGATATCTCGGACCGCCTGATGGAAATGCCGGAGAGCGAACTCTTTCAAGTCCGCAGGGTGAGGATGGAGCCCCCGGTCCGGCAGCGGGTGAAGTGCCTGGCGTTGTGCGGCCGGTGCGGCGAATACGTTTTCGAGGACCGGGCGGCCGATCAAGGCGGGCGCGTATTGTGCCCGCCCTGCGCCGCCGAATAGAGGGGGAAAAGGATGGCCGCGAGGGGAGCCCGCAAAAAGAGGAGCGGCAGAGCCGCCGGCCCCGGCCGCGGAGGCGGCGCGGGGGAAGCCGCGGGCGGCGGCAAAGACCGGAAAGACCATAAGGCAAAGGGGACTGTTAAGGGGACAGTCCCCCTCGGACCCAAGGGGACTGTCCCCCTAGGGGCCAAGGAGCCAACCGGAAGGGGACAGTCCCCCTCGGGGCCAAGGGGACAGTCCCCCTACAACCGTAAGGGGACTGTTCCCCTGGGAGCCAAGGAGGACATCCCTCCCATGGGCACGGCGGCCCGGATTGTGGGGATGCTTGTCAACCCGGTCCGCACCCTGGAGGACATCATCCGCCGGCCGCGCGCGCTGACGGCGGCGTCACTGCTTTTGGCCACCAACGTGCTTTTTGTGCTGCTGATCTGGGACAAGATACTAGAGCACTCCCACTGGCTGGTGGAACACGCCCCACCGCCGGGGGTACCCGCGGATGAACTGGCCCGCTTTGCCGCCCTAGCGCCGGGTGTAGCGGCGACGAACGCCCTGCTCGGCCCTGTCATCACCTGGTTCATGATTGTCTTGCTTTTTCGGATTCTAGCGAGCGGCGCGGGGCGCGCGGTTACGTTCGGCTTGTTGTTCAACCTGGTTGTTTTCGGAATGGTGCCGTACGTGCTGGGACTCTACCTGGATTCAGTGGTGCGGTTTTTCGCCGACCCCCAGCGCGCCGATTATCTGCAACTGAGCGTCAGTGCGGTCTATCTCGTGCCCGAAGGCGTGGACGCCAAATGGTTCCCGTTGCTTAACGCGGTAAACCCGTTCACGATCTGGGGGCTGGCCCTGGCCTCCATTGGCGGCGCCAAGCTCCTGGACCTCAGGGTCGCGCGGGTGGCGGTGCCCTTATTAGGGTTATGGTTCCTGCTGGCCCTCCTCCGGAGCTTCAGCCCGGCTGCCGCCGGCTAGGAGAGTGTTGCAAAACCAAAAATTGCTCTAAACGCTTGGAGACCGCGAAAAACAAGTATGGCGCGAAAGGCGAAGGCGGACGGCGCGGAGCGTACTGGGTGGTACGTGAGCACCGGACGGCGAGCCTGACAAAGCCAGGCGCAGTTTTGCAGCGGTCTCCCAGGAGCGAAACCGAACGCGGGAAGGAGCAGGGCTCGGGGCATCCTGTTTGCGCCTGGCGGGTATATTGGGGGTGTGTGGAGAAAGATTGAACAGCGGAAAGGCTTGGAACACAACCAGGGCGAAGTGGGGAATCCATAAATGAGAGTGGCCGTATTCACCGACAGCTATCGCCCCTACACCAGCGGGGTGGTGCGCTCCATAGAAACGTTCAGCGAGGAATTGCTCGCCCTGGGCCATCAGGTCTATATTTTCGCGCCTCGATACGGACAGGTGCACGCCCGGGAGGAGTCCATTTTCCGCTTCTACTCCGTACCGTCCCCGACGAATCCCGGCTACAACATCGCGATTCCGATCTCCCTGCGCCTCAAAGGCACTCTGAAACAACTCAAGGTGGACATCATCCACGTGCATTCACCATTCATGCTCGGCCGGCTGGGAGCCCGGTGCGCACGGGACCTTGGGCTGCCACTCGTATTCACCTACCACACCCTGTACGACCAGTACGTGCACTACCTCCCGGTGGCTCGCAACCTGACGCGGAAGATGACCCAGAAACTGTCGGCACAGTTTTGCAACCGGTGCGACATGGTCCTGGTACCCACCTGGGTGATCGGCGAATATATCCGCGGCCTTGGGGTGCAAGTGCCCGTAACCAAGCTTCCCACCGGAATCAAGATCGAGGATTTTCAGCAGGGTGACCCGCGCTGGCTCAGGGAGCGGTACGGGATAGCGGCGGAAGAGAAAGTGCTCCTCTTTGTGGGCCGCATGGGGCAGGAAAAGAACATCGATTTCCTGCTGCGGGCCTACCGGCAGGTCCTGGACGGCCCCCGCAAAACCCCGGTCCGCCTGGTGCTGGTCGGCGGCGGTCCGGAGACCGGAAACCTGAAACTTCTAGCACGGGCGCTTGGTATCGGTGAGCGCACGGTGTTCACCGGCCCTCTGGCCGGACGGGACGTGGCAAGCTGTTATGCCGGGGCCGACCTGTTCGTGTTTGCGTCCGTGACTGAAACACAGGGGCTGGTGATCGGCGAGGCCAAGGCCGCCGGGGTACCGGCCGTGGCGGTGGACGCGTTCGGCGTGGCCGAAATGGTCAGCCACGGTGAGGACGGGTTCCTGACCGGCTTGTCCGAGGAGGCCTTCGCCGAAAGAATTCTGCTGCTTTTAAGCGATGATGAGCTGCACCGGAGAATGGCCGCTGCCGCCCGGAAAAACGCCCGCGAACTATCCGCCGGAGTGCTGGCGGCCCAACTGGAAAGCCTGTACCGGCGCCTGATCGAACACCCACCGTATTTATCACGGGTACGCTAGATCAGAATTCAGAAGCCAGAAGCCAGAATTCAGAATGAGAAAACCAAAACGGGGCAGAGCCATAAAGGGGTAGTCACCCTAAGGGCCAGAATTCAGAAGCCGGAATGGGAAGAACAAAATGGAGCAGAGCCACGAAGGGGGCAGTCCCCCTCTCCCCAAGGGGACAGTCCCTCTCTCCCCAAAGGGACTGTCCCCCTCTACCAGCCAACGTCCCGGTGGAATGAGAAGCCGATCACACTCGGTCCGACGTGGGCGCCGATTACGCCCCCGACACGGCAGGACAGGTCGGGGCCGGACCCCGCGCGCGCGGCTAGTTTTTCCCCGAGCTGGGCAAAAAGCTCAGGGGTGTTCCCGTGGGTGACGCCGTACTTAACCGGCCCCTGGCGCACCGCCTCCTCCAGCACACCCGCCAGGCGTTCCAGCCCTTTGGCCCGCCCCCGCACTTTGTCAAAGGGGGTGACCTGGCCGTCTTTGAGCGTTAACAACGGCTTGATGTTGAGCAGGGTGCCCAGAAGGCCTTGCGCCCGGCCGATGCGACCGCCCCGCTGCAGGTACTCCAGGGTGTCCACCATGAAGTAGATGCCGGTGGACTCCAGAATGGAATTCAACAGCGCGAGTATTTCCGACCGGTCGAGGCCAGCCTGTGCCGCCCGCGCCGTGGCGAGCGTCGCCATGCCCAGAGGGATGCTGGTAAGCTTCGAGTCGATGACGTCGATCGAAGCGTCCGGGAGCAGGGCCCGGGCGGCCTGGGCGGAGTGCACGGTGCCGCTCAAGGCCGCCGAGATGTGTATGGAAATGATCTCCCGGCCCTCTTCCGCCAGGGGCCGGTAGACGTCCAGGAACTCCGCCGGGGACGGCTGAGAAGTGGAGGCCGGAAGCTCGGCCAGGCGGGCAAAGAACTGTTCCGGCGCAAGGTCGATTCCGTCGCGGTAGAACTCCTCGTCGCTGAAGATCACTTTCAGGGGGACCACAACAATCTCGTGCCGCTCGGCCAGTTCGGCGGGAATGTCGGCGGTGCTGTCGGTAACAATTTGAACGCTTTTCGTCAAGGCTCATCACTCCACTGAAATAATGAAATGGTACAGGGGTTGTCCACCGTAGTACAGCTCGAACTCGGCGCCGGGGAAGACCGCTTGGAGCCCGGCGATTATTTCCTCGGCTTCAGCAGTGCTCACGTCTTTGCCGTGGTATAGCGTCACCAGGCTGCCGGCAGCCACCAGTGCGCCGATCACTTTCTCGGTCACCTCGCTCAGGCCGCCGCCGGTGACCAGGTTCGCTTCGGCAATGCCGAGCCAACCCCCCGCGGCGATTTCCTGCCCGTCCATCGCCGCGTCCCGCACCGCCTGGGTGACCTCGCCGGTCAGCACATTTCCGAGAGCGGCTTCCATCCGGGAGGCGTTCGTCTCCAGGTCCGCGTCCAGCGCAAAGGAGAGCATGGCGGCCAGGCCCTGGGGCACAGTGCGGCTGGGCACCACGCGCACTTCCTTCTTGGACAGCGCCTGGGCCTGCTGGGCGGCCAGGATGATGTTCGAGTTATTCGGCAGAATGAGTACCCGGTCCGCGGGAACGCGCTCCACAGCGCGCAGAATCTCCTCGGTGCTCGGGTTCATCGTCTGCTGTCCGGGCACAACAGCGTCGGTTCCGAGACTTTCAAAGATCTTGGCCAGTCCCTCGCCGGAGACCACCGCCACCAGCGCCAGGGGTTTCCTGGGTTGTTTGAGTTCGGCGGTCTGGTCGGCCATGTTGTTGATATGCACCTCGTGCAGGGTGCCGTGGCGCAGACCCTCCTCGAGCACGCGCCCGGGGTTGTTGGAATGGATGTGGACCTTGAGCATGTTCCCGTTGCCGGCCACCATCAGGCAGTCGCCCAAATGGCGCAGGCCGGCTCGCAGTTCATCACTCTTCAGGTCCGGACCCCGCACTAAAAACTCGGTGCAATAGAGGAAACGGATATCCTCCAACTCTTCCAAGTGCGGGGTACTCTGCGCCGAACCGGTGAGGAAGTCAAACGGGGCAGTGAGCAGTTCCTCCTCCCGGAAGCGCCGGAAGACGTGGAGCATACCCTCGAGAATGACCAGAAGTCCCTTGCCTCCCGCATCGACCACCCCGGCTTGTTTCAGCACCGGCAAGAGTTCCGGGGTCAGGGTCAGGGTTTCGGCACCCCGCCGGTAAATCTGGAGGCCTAAGCGGCGGATGTCCGGGCTGCGCTCTGCCGATTCGCGGGCCGCTTCCGTGGCGCTTCGCGCGACGGTAAGGATTGTGCCCTCCACCGGATCGCTTATCGTCCGGTAGGCGAATTCCACCCCCTTCTCAAAAGCCTCGGCGATGTCTGCGGCGCCGGCCTGGTCCTTGCCGGCCAGGGCAGCGGAAAAACCCTGCAGAATCTGCGACAGGATCACGCCGGAATTGCCGCGGGCTCCCAGAAGCGCACCCCGGGCCATCGCCTCGGTCACGGCACCGATTGACTCGTCGCTGGTTTGACCCAGTTCCTGCAACGCGCCCATGAAAGTCAGGTACATGTTGGTGCCGGTGTCACCGTCGGGTACCGGGAAAACGTTCAACCGGTCGATTTCCTGGCGCATGCGGGCCAGGCGGGCCGCCCCCGCGATCAGCACTTCCTGCAACTGGGCTCCGTTGATGTACTGCACGATAAACCAGGCACTCCCCTTGACATTTCTCTCATAATTCCGTCTTCGACAGAACGGATGCAAATCCCTCTAACCCGACGATGCAAGTGATTCACCGGTGTTTTAGCCCGGCACGCAACTTTTTTGCGGCCGATTCCCGGCGGATGCTATAATGTGCTTGGGTTGCTAAGGAGAGGAGTGGGCTGTTGACGGGAATTCCGGACGCCGGTGCGGAAAAAGCGGTGCTGGTAGGGGTGGGACTCGGGGACGCGACGCAGGAAGAGGTGCGGGATAGCCTCGCTGAGTTGGGGCGTTTGGCTGCCACGGCTGGGGCCGAAGTGGCGGGCACCGTCGTCCAGAGGAGGCCGCGCCCGGACCCGGCGCACTTTGTCGGCCGCGGCAAGGCCGAGGAATTGGCGGCGCTTTGCAGTGCCGCCGGTGCGGAACTCCTCATCTTTGACCAGGACCTGTCTCCGGCCCAGGCCCGAAACCTGGAGAATACGACCGGTGTGCGGGTGCTCGACCGCACCCAGATCATCTTGGATATCTTTGCGAGCCGGGCCCGCACCCGCGAAGGAAAACTCCAGGTGGAACTCGCCCAGCTGAACTACTTTTTGCCGCGCCTGACCGGCCGGGGCACCGAACTCTCACGGCTGGGCGGCGGCATCGGCACCCGGGGTCCCGGTGAAACCAAACTGGAAACGGACCGGCGCCGCATTCGCCAACGGATCGCCGACCTACAGCGCGAGATCGCCGAGGTCCGCCGGCACCGGCAGCTGCTCCGGCAGGCCCGCCAGACGGTCCCAGTGCCGCTGGTGGCCCTGGTGGGATACACCAACGCCGGAAAGTCCTCGCTTCTAAACGCTCTCACCGGTGCGGGGGTATTCGTTGAAGACCGCCTGTTCGCCACGTTGGACCCGACCAGCCGGCAATTGCGCCTCCCGACGAACGAGGTCGTGGTGCTCACCGACACGGTGGGGTTTATCCGGCATCTGCCGCACCACCTGGTGGCTGCCTTCCGGGCCACTCTGGAAGAGGTCGTGGAGGCCGACCTTTTGCTGCACGTGGTCGACCTGAGCCACCCGGCCCACCGGTCCCACATCACAGCGGTGGACGGAGTGCTCGAGGAACTGGGCGCCGCCGGCAAGCCGCGGCTGATGGTGTTCAATAAAGCCGACCTGGTCGCCTCCGGGGAACCAGAACTCCTGGGGCGAAACGACCTGGCCGTATCTGCCGCGACCGGAACCGGTTTGGATGCCCTTAGGGCCGCCGTTGCGGACGCGCTGTCCGCCCGGCGGACGCGGGAGCGTTTCCTGATCCCCTACGGCCACTCCCGGTTGGTGGCGCTGGCGCATGAACACGGCCTGGTGCTGGCGGAACACCACCGGGAGGACGGGGTGGAGATCAAGGCCGAACTGCCGGTGGCCTGGGCGCGCCGAATCGCGGCGCGGCTTGAGGAACTTGAAGAGCAAGCAGATTCTTGACTTTAGGGCTCGTTTTCGCTAAGATAAGAAAGACGAACGGGATGTAGCTCAGTTTGGCTAGAGCGCACGGTTCGGGACCGTGAGGCCGCAGGTTCAAATCCTGTCATCCCGACCATTTACCTTCCACAAAGCCAGCGATACCAAGGGTTCCAGGGTTTTAACAAAATAAGGGAGCCGGGCAAGAGTTTCAAAAGGGTTCCGCAAGGAACCCTTGATTTTTGCGGGTTTGCGGGTTTGCGGCGGACAATTCGGCGGACAGTTGACGGGCATGTGGCGGACAATTCGGCGGACAATAAACGGGGCCGGAAAGCCTTGTGGCGCAAGGGCTGCGGGTCAATGTTCGGGAAGCGGGGCGGGGAAGTGACGGGCATATGCCCAAAATGCGGCAAAAGGAATTTTGTTGGAAGGGGGGGGGGTTAAGGTGCTGAACAAGAAACTGCGCGAAGTACTTGGATTGAACGAAGTCTTTTACGGCTATACAAAGACAGGTTCGGAAGAAGCATCTTGGCGAATCAGCGGGATTGAAACTTTGGAAATGTGGCTGATGGTCAATCTGGAAGGCTGGGAAAAAGTAAGAGTTGACAACGCGAAAGGCAAGCCGGTACTGCTGGCAGAAAACGGCGGAGTGTACATGCTGGCAGATGAAAGACTGAGAAGCATGTTTGTTTCAAGCCAGGTGGCAGAAGAATGACGCTGGGCCGCCAGGTGGTCCAGGAGCAGCGAAATAAGAGCGGGATATAGTCCAACATTCCCCGCCGGGGTTGCGGGGCGTGTGGGGCGTTGTGGAAGGCGCAAGGTTAGCGGCAAGAGCAACAAGCCACCCCGGGGGCTAACGCCCCCGGACCCCCAAGGGGAACCGGGGCACTGAAGGCGAAGAACCCCTGCCGGGGTTCTTCTTCTGGCCGTGACGCGGACGGGTACCGCGCTCACGGTCCGGCGGCCCGGGCGCGGACATTGGGTTCAACATGGCCAAATGGCCACC